>CAJOOU010000123.1 GCA_905236735.1 uncultured Eubacterium sp.
CTCCTCCGTCGCCTGAGGCGTCATCTTGTATTTTTCCGCCCTTGATGCTGCGACATAGGCAATCGTAATTCCTTCCTTTTCAATATACACAGGGCTCATTGCCTCATCCAGATTCTCGCCTGCTCCCACATATAATATCCCGGCATTTTCAAGGGTATCAAAGGTATCAAGAAGCGCTTCTTTCCCGTAATCATAAACATGGTTATTTGCAAGCCCTACTATATCCGCTCCCATCTCCTTAAGCAGATTTACATTTTCAGGCTTTGCCCTAAATGTATACATTTTTCCATCAAGAGGAGAACCGCCATCGCTGTATGTAAACTCATTATTTACCCAAAATATATCCGCATCTCTCATCAGCTCAAGATATTCTTCGTCTATAACATTCGATAATTTTTCTCCCCGCTCATAATATATAACCATATTACACCAGGAGTCATCAAAATTAATATCTCCCGCAAAAGCAAGCGTTATCTCATCTGTAGTTACGACCGGCTCCATTTTTGCATCTGCGCTTTCGGTATCACAAAAATCCGCATCTGCAGTTTCTGCAGGTGCGGTATTGTTTTCCCCTATACCCGGATGACCCATTGCTATATAAATGCCACCGGCAAGCCATATTATAATAAAAAGCGGCACAAGCAATCTAAACTTTATTTTCTGTGTCTTATGATGCCATACTTTCATACCTGCATAAGCACCAATCCCACCGCCTATTAAAGCGACAAAAAGAAGAGTGCTTTCAGGCACCCTCCACTTATTTTTTTTGGCCTTTCTCTTATCTGCCCCGTACAGCATAAATGCAAAAAAATTAATTATTATAAAATATATAACCAAATACTTCATTTTTATCCCGTTTTTATCAAATCATTATTTCATATACCAAAGCCGCCATTATTTTGCGACAAACGGTTATTTATTTGGAAAAATTTCCGTATCCACCACTTCAAATCTATACCTTTGCTTTGCGTCCGGATACTTATTTCTGTCTACCTCGCTTATAAACATATCATACGGGCGAGCGCATGTCTTGTATGGGGCATAAAGTGCTCTGTATATAACAAGTTTCTCCCCGTTTTCTGTATGCTGCGCAAATCCAATGATTTCATAAAGATATTCAGATGTATTCTCGTCTACATACTCTCTTTTAAAATGTTTAACTATATCACCTGTTTTAAATCTTTCTGCCATATTTCTCAATCTCCTTTTTCGCGTTTTCCAGCACCTTTTCTGCATCTACAGTTGCCATATCAAGTCCTACCGCACGGATACAGGTGGCGTCCTTTACACCATATAATCCCATAGAAACGGTTTTCACATAATCATATCCAAAATTATACTTTCCTATTTCGCCTCCTGCAGTTGTAACATAATAAAGCTTTTCTGCCCGGCAAAGGCCATGAGGAACACCATTTTCATCATACTCAAATGTAATTCCGTTAACACTTATATTTTCAATATAGAGTTTTAAAACCGCAGGAAATGAAAGATCCCAGTAAGGTGATGCTATAATAATCATATCTGCTTTAGCAAACTGTTTTGCCACATCATAATAGGAGTCGGAAAAATCGCCTAAAGAGAGTGCTTTGTCCCTTTTTCTTATTATATCTTCATCTACCACACATAAATCCAATTCATATAAATTAACTCTCTCAATTGCAGATTCATCCTTTGCAACACCTAAAAGCAACGCTTCCGCAAGTTCTCTTGTTCTGGAATTTTTTCTTGTACATGCATCAATAAATAAAATCATAATTCTACCCCCGTGTTTTCTCCGAAAAATTATCATCTGTGGTTAAAAGTCTAACTACATTGTACTCATATGTTTTTAACAGAGTCAACCCTCATCATTACCAAAGTGAGGCTGTCTACAATCTTTTTATGCCGCCTCTTCAAACATCTCCCTATAGTCGTTTTCATCGGCAAAAAGCATATATCTGCCATATATAAATCCCATATATCCCTCAGAAGTATAATATCCTTTCATTTTGCGACCTCCTTTAAAAAAGCCATATCTTAACTACAGGCTTATTTTACTTTTTTACGAGTCCCAAAATGTGGTCTTACTTATACAATATACTCCATGGTTGTTCATCGAAAAGAGAAAAACCGTTTTTATCTGACAAGCAGTTTCTTTATTCCTTTTTCCAGGC
>CAJOOU010000124.1 GCA_905236735.1 uncultured Eubacterium sp.
ATGCCATAGGAGGTATGGTGATTGACTGTCATATGAATGTGCTTAAGGATGGAAAACCGATAGACGGCCTGTATGCCTGCGGAGACAATACCAGAGGTATAATGGTTCCGGGCAAGGTCGGAGTGGCCTATGTTGAAAGCGTTATAAGCGCTCTTACATTTGCTTTTTCAAGCGGATACGCTGTAGGAGAAGAATGTCTCAAATAAAGATAAAATGATTAAAACGGCAGGAAGATTTCCTGCCGTTTTGTCTGAGTTATAAAAAACTGTTTATATTATAATTTGAAATTACTTACTACCGTTGTCAGTTCCTTGGCAATCTGCTGCTGTGAAGCTGACATATCGTTAACGCTAACTACCTCGTCGTTTACAAGATCCACACTGTCCAGGATATTGCTGCTGATATCTGCGGTCGCCTGGGCGGATTCTGCGATACTGCCTATAGCTGCCGTGACTTCGTTCATTATCATATGTATGTTATCGGTCATCTCCTTGAGAGAATCCGATGTGGCGGCGATACTCTTGGCATCTTCTCCGTACTGATTTGCTACACCTACAAAACTGTTGTAATCGGGAGTAACAGTGTTTTGTACGAAATCAAGCATACCTTTGGCATCTTCGGTAAGGGCGTTAAATGCGCTTTGTACGCCGGATATGGTATCCTGAATGTGGCTGACCGTTTCTGCCGTACTGCCGGCCAGTCCGCCTATTTCCGTTGCTACAACTGCGAAGCCTTTACCCTGCTCGCCGGCTCTTGCGGCCTCAATTGAAGCATTGAGAGAGAGGAGGTTTATTTCTTCGGCAATATCTGAAATGGTGTTTGCGAGGGAGCCGATTGTTTCCACAATCTTTGCATTTTCAATAGCTACCTCGAGTTTTTTCTCAAATTCAGCGGAAAGTGCTGTAGCTGAATCATAAGATTCTTTGCACTGGCTGTAAATATCATCAGCTCGTTTTTTGATATCACTGGCCATCTCCATGCTCGCATCGGTTTCGGTGGCAAGGATGTTGACTGAAGCATTTACTTCTTCAACCGAAGCGTTTACTTCCTCTGTTGCGGCAGAAGAGTTAAGCATGGCATTATTTATTTCGCTCATATAGCTTTTGATATTTTCAAACTGTTCTTTGAGCTGGGACGCTGTCTCGGAAAGCATTTCGGATGAAGAATCAATTTGCGAAGCGGATACGGCGATGTTGGAAATAATACCATGATTGCTCTTAAACATTTCATTAAGGGATTCTCCCATTGAGCCGATTTCATCTTTGGTTGATATATTTATCGGATTTACCGTAAAATCACCGGATGCAAGGCTTCCGGCAAAGGTCTGTACATTTTTAATACCTCGCGATATATACCTGACCTGACTTAAGATGATAAGCACGCTTACGGCTATGGTGATTATAAGGATGATAATCATTGTTTTTGCAAGAGAATTTGAACTCTTGTATAGCTGCGATTCAGGTACTGTTATAAGAACCTTCCAGCCCAGGTCTTCGATTGTTGTATAGTAAAGGTCGTATGTTTTGCCGCTGTCCTTATAGGTGGTCATACCGGCCTCCTCAGCAGCCATGACTACGGCACCTGCTTCGGCAAGAGATGTGTTGGAATCGTCGGTTATTGCGAGAGCGCTGCTGATGGAATCCTCAGGAACACCAAGACCTGCGAGATAGGTACCTGTTGATGAAAGCAGTATGGCGTATCCGTTTTCGCCTATTGTAATTGCATTAATCATTTCCTGTATGCTTGTAAGCTCGATATCTACGGTTACACAACCTAAAAAGGCAGGCTCTGAGCTGTAGACGGGAGATGAACATGAGGCCATGATGGTGCCGGAGGTTTCGTCATAATAAGGATCGGTTACAACCGGATCAAACGAATTCATTGCAAGGGTGTAGTACTCCTGCGAAAAATAATCATAGTCCGCATTGCTGTAATCATAGGTGGTAACATAGTTATCGCCGTCTTTATACACATAAGGACCTACATATTTTTCGTTTTTGTCGTAAATATATGGCTCGAACCAAAGACCGCAGCCTAAGATAATATCGTTAGAGCCGGCAATGCCCTGGAGCATTTGCTCAAACTGCGAAAGTGACATATCCTGGTAGCCGGCCGATACAGCCATTCCCAATGTGGATGCGTTTGCCTTTACGGATGCAATGTTTTTGGCTACCTGCTCTTCGGCAGAGCTTAAGGCGGCGGACATTGTATCCTGCACCTGATTTGTTGTGATACTTTTGGATACCGTTATACTGATAACGGTAAGAAGGATGGTTGCGATGAGGATAACAGGTACAAGAGTAGCTATCATTCTCATTCCGATGTTTTTAAATTTCATTATTGAATCTCCCCTTTTTTTATTTCCGCTCTGACTTTCCCAGACCGGAAGGTGTATATCAAGACTATATAGATTATAAATAATTTGGAAATAATATACAAGCAAAAAAATACTCTCGCTTTACTCACTAAGATGTGGTAAAATATCCAATGGTACAAATATGATAAAGGTGAAAAGATGGAGCCTAATAAAAGGGAGCTTAAACGCAGATACGACAGGCGCAAAAGGATAAACAGCCTTAAGGTAAAGATAGTGGCGGCATTTGTGATTTCCTTATTTATACTTATCTTGCTGAGTATTATTCTTTTGGTAAAAATGGTCGGACTGCGCTACAATATTAACCAACTGAATAACAGGATTACTGAAGTAGAGGAATACATCCAAAAAGAATCCGGAGATGCGGATGATAGTGAAGATGACAGCGAGGTAACGGATAGCAGCGAAACCGAAGATGCTGTAATTACCGGAGAGTTTACGGGAGAGGTGGCTCTGGCGGATAAGTACGAAGGCAAATACGGTGTGACGGAGCATCAGGAAATTTACCTTACTTTTGATGACGGACCGAGTGATAATACCGAGAAAATCCTAGATGTCCTTGATGAATACGGAGTCAAGGCGACTTTTTTTGTAATCGGTAAAGAAGGGGAGACGGCGGAAGAACGCTATAAAATGATAGTGGACAGAGGCCACACTCTTGCAATGCATTCATATACGCATAAGTACAGCAGTCTTTATGCTTCTCTTAAGGCCTTTAAGGCGGAAATAGTAAAAGAGAGCAACTATCTGGAGGAAGTGACAGGATATAAGCCATGGCTTTTTCGCTTTCCGGGAGGGAGTTCAAATCAGGTCAGCAATGTATCAATGAGCAGGCTGATAAAATATCTGAATGACCAGGGTATTACTTATTTTGATTGGAATGTAGACAGTGGGGATGCAACCAGCAATTCATATACCACTGATGATATGATAGATAATGTTATGAAAGATATCGGTAAATATCACACAGCCGTTGTGCTTTTTCATGATACCAATGTAAAGGGGACAACAGTGGATGGATTAAGAGAACTGTTACCGATACTTTTGACAAGGGACGCAGAAATTAAAGCAATAGATGAAGATACAAATCTGGTACAGCATGTAAAATACGATTCGGTAGATTAGGAGGATAACATGAGTTTTTTTAAGGATTTTAAGGAAGATTTTTCGCAGGCCGTAAACGAGCTTCTGCCTGCTGATGAGGGACTCGGCGGAGAGGAAAGTCTTGAGGCTAATGCAGATGATCTGCTCATCAATACGCTTGACAGTGTTGATTTGCAGGAAGAGCTTGACAAGATGACATCTACTTTTGAAGAGCAGGAGGAAAAAGAGGATGCGGTATCAAGCTTCTTTAATGTAGACAGGGAAGAAGAGCCGGAAGCTACTGAAACGGCAGAAGTAACACCTGAGGAAGAAGCTGTGGAGGAAATTATAGAAGAACCTGCAGCTAAAATTACGGAAAGACAGCAGAGTTTTGCTGAAAAAGAGGAAGTAAGGATGAACGAGGATAATAACAGAAGAACACCTGATTTTGATGCACTTTTTAATGATGATGTGCAGCCTGATGATGAGGTATCCACAATTACAAAGGGTATGACAATAAGCGGTGATATTGAATCTACCGGCTCTTTAAATATTGACGGTAAGGTAAACGGTAATGTTACAACCAGAGGTAAAATTGTTGTTACCGGCAGACTTAACGGTAATTCAAACGCACAGGAATTCTTTGCTGATTCGGCAAAGGTAAAAGGCGAGGTAAGTGCCACCGGTAAGGTTAAGATAGGTGACGGCTCTGTTATCGTTGGAAATATCACAGCCACATCTGCTGTAATAGCCGGAGCCGTAAAAGGTGATATTGATGTTCACGGACCGGTAATCGTAGATACGACAGCCGTTGTTGTCGGCAATATCAAATCCCAGTCGGTACAGATAAACAACGGTGCCGTAATCGAAGGTTTCTGCTCTCAGGTATATGCAGAAATCAAATATGATGATTTGTTTGGAGATACTGAAGGCTAATGAAGAGAATATTATTAAAATTAAGCGGAGAAGCTCTTGCCGGTGA
>CAJOOU010000125.1 GCA_905236735.1 uncultured Eubacterium sp.
CTTGTCCGTAAGTTTTCGAGACTTGAGGCGGGCAAGGTAAATCTTATAGCCGGTGATGTATACGGTTCGGCATATTCCGCTATGACGGCATCGCCGGATCCGGACTCGATAGACCTTACATTTGCATGGAATAATGTAAAAATAGGAATGATGGAAGCGGAAAAGGCGGTAAATATTCTTTTTGATGAAGATGCAGACAGGGCAAAGGTACTTTCGGATTATGAAAACAAACAAAACAGCGTATATTCGGCAGCGGCGAGAGGCTGTGTGGATGCTGTAATAGAGCCGGAAGAAACCAGAAAGCACCTGATAATGGCGTTTTCGATATAGGAGGTAGGATATGACAACTGTTACTCAGGCGGGATTTAACACCCTGCTTGGCATGGGAACCGTATTTATTGTACTTATCCTTATGTCATTTATTATCCGGTGTTTTAAGCTGATTCCGTTAATAGAGGAAATTATAAGCAAAAAACCGGAGGTTGAAGCAGAAAAGACAAAGGAGTCTGCTTTGCCTGCTGAAGATACTGAAATTGTTGCGGTTATAGCGGCAGCCGTGGCGGCGGCAGAAGGTGTGGCGACGGACAGCTTTGTTGTTAGAAATATTAAGAGAAGAGTATAGTTACTTAATTAAGGAGGACGAAATGAAAAATTATACCATAACGGTAAACGGTAATGTATATGATGTAACTGTGGAAGAAAAAGGAGGAGCCGTAGCACCGGCTGCGCCTGCTTTGGCTGCACCTGCAAGGGCTGCTGCGCCTGCAGGAGGGGCCGGAGCCGTGTCTTTAAGTGCCAAGGCTGCCGGTAAGGTGGTAGATATTATGACAAGTGTGGGAAGCAGTGTTAAAAAGGGTGATGCTGTGATAATGCTTGAGATAATGAAGATGGAGACCCCGGTTGTGGCTGAGGCTGACGGTGTTATAGCTTCGATAGCCGTAACAAAGGGCCAGGCGGTATCTGCCGGAGACCTGCTTCTGACAATGAACTAAGGGAGGGCTCTATGGCAAATTTTGGAGAAACAGTTACAAACCTGCTGGGGCAGACCGCATTTGCCAACCTTTACTGGGGCAATTATATAATGATAGTGGTTGCCTGTGTATTTTTGTATCTGGCAATAAAAAAGGGATATGAACCCCTCCTTCTGGTACCTATTGCCTTCGGTATGCTTCTGGTAAATATTTACCCCGATATAATGGCTGCACCGGAAAATCAGGCTAACGGAGTGGGCGGACTTTTGCATTATTTTTACCTGCTTGATGAGTGGTCTGTTCTGCCGTCACTTATCTTCCTCGGAGTAGGAGCAATGACGGATTTCAGACCCCTTATTGCCAATCCTATAAGCTTTCTTTTGGGAGCGGCTGCCCAGTTCGGTATATTTACAGCCTATCTTCTGGCAATAGTTATGGGATTTGGAGGAGAAGGAGCTGCAGCCGTATCAATCATAGGAGGAGCCGACGGCCCGACATCTATTTTCCTTGCCGGCAAGCTTGGACAGACGGACCTTATGGGTCCGATAGCGGTGGCAGCGTATTCTTATATGTCGCTTGTACCGATAATCCAGCCGCCAATTATGAAGGCTCTCACCACCAAAAAAGAGAGGGCGATTAAGATGGGACAGCTGAGAGAGGTCTCAAGGCTTGAAGCTATTCTCTTTCCTATAATAGTTACGATAGTCGTGTGTATGATTCTGCCGACGACGGCTCCTTTGGTTGGAATGCTTATGCTGGGCAATCTGTTCAGGGAGTGCGGAGTCGTAAAGCAGCTTTCGGAGACCGCGTCAAATGCGCTTATGTACATTGTCGTAATACTTTTGGGTACTTCTGTCGGAGCATCTACGAGTGCAGAGGCTTTTCTTAAACTGACAACACTCAAGATTGTGGTGCTCGGACTTGTGGCCTTTGCCTTTGGTACGGCGGCCGGAGTGCTTTTCGGAAAGCTTCTGTGCCATCTGACAGGAGGGAAAATCAATCCTCTTATCGGTTCGGCCGGAGTTTCGGCAGTGCCGATGGCTGCAAGGGTATCTCAGAAGGTCGGCGCAGAGGAAGATCCGACAAATTTTTTGCTTATGCATGCTATGGGGCCCAATGTGGCAGGTGTAATAGGTACAGCCATAGCGGCCGGAGTGTTTATGGCAATTTTTGGAGTATAGTTAAATAAACAGGAGATTAAAATGGGTAAACTTAAAATAACGGAAACGGTGCTCAGGGATGCTCATCAGTCGCTTATGGCGACCAGGATGACTACAGAGCAGATGCTTCCAATTGTAGATAAAATGGACAAGGCAGGATATCATGCGGTGGAATGCTGGGGAGGAGCGACATTTGATGCATCTTTGCGCTTCCTTAAAGAAGATCCGTGGGATAGGTTAAGGAAGCTTAGGGACGGGTTTAAAAATACAAAGCTTCAGATGCTTTTCAGGGGGCAGAATATCCTCGGATACAATCATTACGCCGATGATGTGGTGGAATATTTTGTACAGAAGTCTCTTGCAAACGGTATAGATATTATCCGTATATTTGACTGCCTTAACGACCTCAGAAATCTGCAGACCGCCGTAAATGCTTGTAAAAAAGAGGGTGGTCATTCGCAGATTGCGCTTTCATATACCCTGGGTGATGCATATACTCTTGAATACTGGGTGGATGTGGCAAAGAGAATCGAAGATATGGGAGCAGACTCCATATGTATTAAGGATATGGCGGGACTTTTGGTACCGTATGAGGCGGAGAGGCTTGTGAAGGCTCTCAAGGAAAATGTATCTCTCCCCATAGAGCTTCATACCCACTATACCAGCGGGGTGGCCTCAATGAGTGTGCTTAAGGCGGTCGAGGCAGGTGTAGATATAGTGGATACGGCTATATCGCCCCGTGCTCTCGGTACATCACAGCCGGCGACGGAGGTAATAGCGGAGACATTTAAAGAGACGGAGTATGATACCGGGCTTGATATGGACATTCTTGCTGAAGTAAACGAGTATTTTACACCTATAAGGGAAAAGGCGATTGCGGACGGACTTATTTCGACAAAGGTGCTCGGTGTCAATATAAACACACTACGGTATCAGGTGCCGGGAGGAATGCTTTCCAATATGGTTTCGCAGCTAAAGGAACAAAATGCCGAGGACAGGTTTGAGGAGGTTCTGAAAGAGATACCGAGGGTAAGAAAAGACCTCGGTGAGCCGCCGCTCGTTACTCCTTCAAGCCAGATAGTCGGAACCCAGGCAGTTTTGAATGTACTTATGGGAGAGAGATACAAGGTGGCTCCCAAAGAGACAAAGGGCATACTTTTAGGACAGTACGGGCAGACGGTGAAACCTTTCAATCCGGAGGTGGTAGATAAGGTGCTTGGAGAGGAAAAGGATAAGGCCATAACCTGCAGACCTGCGGATTTAATAGAGCCTCAGCTTGAGAAACTTGAAAAGGAGATGGCGGAATATAAAAAGCAGGATGAGGATGTGCTCACCTATGCGCTTTTCCCGAAACAGGCGATTGACTTTTTTGAGTTCAGACAGGCTCAGGAAACAGGGGTGGATCCGTCAGTTGCCGATAAGAATATCGGAGCTTATCCTGTGTAGCGTTATATTAACCGCTGCGGCTTTGCTGATAAATAAGCAGACGGTATGCTTGCCTATGAAACGCCTTTGTGTTATTCTGTTTAAGTTGGGAATTTTAAACAGGAGGTAATTTGTAATGAAGTTACTTGAAGGCAAAGTTGCTGTCATCACCGGTGCCGGAAGCGGTATCGGAAAGAAAACTGCGGAGATTTTTGCTGCCGAGGGTGCCAACCTCGTAATAGCGGCAAGAAGAATCGAAAAACTCGAGGAGACCGCCAGGGAGGCGGAAAAAAGCGGAGCTGAGGTTTTGTGCGTCAGTGCAGATGTGAGTAAAGAAGAGGACTGTGTAAACATTTTTAAACAGGCATATGAGAAATTCGGAAAAATCGATATTCTCGTAAATAATGCCGGAATGGCAGATAAACACAGACCGATAAACAGGTGTGACACCGATTGGTGGAAAACAGTCTGCGAGACAAATCAGGATTCCATCTATTATATGATGAGAGAAGCAATCAGCTATATGGAAAAAGCCGGCAGCGGGGCAATAGTAAATATTTCGTCCATTGGCGGAGTGTTTGGAAGCAGCGGTATCTCATACAGCGCATCAAAGGCGGCTGTTATAGGTATGACAAAGAATGTGGCAATACAGTTTGCGGGAAAGGGCATCAGATGTAATGCAGTCTGCCCGGGTCCTACACCTACGGACTTAAATACACCTGAGCAGCTTGCAACCTTCGATAAGGAGTTTGCTGACAAGTGTGCAGACCATATGGATATGTCCGTTCCGGAAGCGAGCGCAGAAGATCAGGCAAATGCTATTCTTTTCTTCTCCTGCGATATGTCAAAATCAGTGACAGGACAGATTCTGGTTGTCGATAACGGATGTACATTATAGTTATATAACCAAATATTTCGGGCTGCCATAACATACGGTTATGGTGGCCTGATTTTTTATGAAAAAAAGTTAGATTTATCACTTTAAAGCATTGACACCTATCATATCCCTGTCGTAAAATCAGTATTGTGTAAAAAGTTTGATGGAAGCAGTTTATAAAGTAAATGATAAGGAGAAAAAACATGAGCTATGTTGATGAAGTGCTCGAGGTAGTACGAGCAAAAAACGCAGATCAGCCTGAATTTTTACAGGCAGTTGAGGAAGTTCTTGATTCACTTCGCCCGGTAATTGAGGCAAATGAGGAGCTTTATAAGAAGCAGGCCATCTTAGAGAGAATAACAGAGCCTGACAGACAGATTATGTTCAGGGTTCCATGGGTGGATGATAACGGACAGGTACAGGTAAACAGAGGTTTCAGAGTGCAGTTTAACAATGCAATCGGACCATACAAGGGAGGCCTCAGACTTCACCCTTCTGTAAACCTTGGTATTATTAAGTTCCTTGGATTTGAACAGATTTTCAAGAATTCCCTTACAGGACTTCCGATCGGCGGAGGTAAGGGTGGAAGCGATTTCGACCCTAAAGGAAAATCAGACAGAGAGATTATGGCATTCTGCCAGAGTTTTATGACAGAGCTTTGCAAATACATCGGAGCTGATACCGATGTACCGGCAGGTGATATAGGAACAGGCGCAAGAGAAATCGGATACATGTTCGGACAGTACAAGAGAATTCGCGGTATGTTCGAAGGAGTTCTTACAGGAAAGGGACTTACATACGGCGGCTCACTTGCGAGAACACAGGCTACAGGATATGGAGTACTCTATCTTACAGAGGAACTTTTAAAGTGCCACGGTGAGGATATTAAAGGCAAGACAGTATGCATTTCAGGTTCAGGTAATGTTGCCATCTACGCAGTGGAAAAGGCACAGCAGCTCGGAGCAAAGGTAGTAACCGTTTCTGATTCTACAGGATGGATTCACGATCCGGAAGGAATTGATGTAGAGCTTCTTAAGGAGATTAAGGAAGTTAAGCGTGCACGCCTTACAGAGTATGCGGCTGCAAGAAAGAGCGCAGAATATCATGAAGGACGCGGAGTATGGCAGATTAAGTGTGATATCGCCCTTCCGTGTGCTACTCAGAATGAGCTTCTTTTAGAAGATGCCAAGCAGCTTGTTGCAAACGGAGTAAAATGTGTTTGCGAAGGCGCTAATATGCCTACAACTCTCGATGCTACAAAGTATCTCCAGGAAAACGGCGTATGGTTTGTAGGCGGTAAGGCTGCAAACGCAGGCGGTGTTGCAACTTCAGCTCTTGAGATGTCACAGAACTCAGAAAGACTCAGCTGGACATTTGAAGAAGTTGATGCAAAACTTAAGGGTATCATGGTAAATATCTATCATAACATTGATGATGCTGCCAAGCGCTACGGACATGAGGGCGACTATGTTGCAGGTGCAAATATAGCCGGATTTGAGAAGGTCGTAGACGCTATGCTTGCCCAGGGCGTTTGCTAATAATGATTGTCAGATAAAACGATGATTTTGAAAAAGCGGGAACCTTGTGTTCCTGCTTTTTTTTCTTGTAAATTCTTAATCTTGAAATTGATTAAACATGGGGGTATAATGGGTTAGGTTAAACTAACAAAGGAGGCGACCTATGTTTTTGACATTAAATAATATCAAGAAATCTTATGGCTCGGGGGAGAGCCGGGTAGAAGTTCTAAAGGGGATTGATTTAGAAGTGGAAAAGGGTTCGTTCGCGGTACTTTTGGGGCCTTCAGGCAGTGGAAAATCGACACTGCTGAATGTTATCGGAGGCATAGACAATGCAGACGATGGCGATATTATTATTGATGGTGACAGGATGGCTGATATGAAGGAAAGGCAGCTGACCATGTACAGGAGAAAGCACCTGGGATTTATTTTTCAGATGTACAACCTTATTCCAAACCTCACCGTCAGAGAGAATATAGAGGTGGGGGCTTATCTTTCGGACAGGCCGCTTGAAATAAATTCTCTTTTGAGTGTGCTCGGACTGGAAAACCATCAGGACAAGCTGCCAAGCCAGCTTTCGGGAGGACAGCAGCAAAGATGTGCGATAGGCAGGGCTATTATTAAAAATCCGGATATTCTTCTTTGTGACGAGCCTACGGGCGCTCTTGATTACAATACATCCAAGGATATATTAAAACTGATAGAAACCGTAAATAAGACATATGGAAATACGGTGATAATGGTTACTCACAATGATGCCATAAAAAATATGGCCGACAGGGTTGTAAAACTCAGAGACGGGCAAATCAGGAAAAATTATATTAACGAAAACAAGATGAGCGCAGATGAGCTTGACTGGTAGGGAGATGAAAAAATGAAAAATCCACTAATGAAAAGAATCCCCCGCGAGCTTAAGAGTGATTTTGGCAAATACCTGGTTATTTTTATCCTTATGATAATGACCATAGGCCTTATATCGGGATACCTCGTTGCGGCAAATTCACTAATAAGCGCATATAACGAAGGATTCGAAAAATATAATGTAGAAGACGGAAAGTTTGAAACAACGGAAATTATGAATAAGGCACAGTTTAAAAATGTCAGCGCACTCGGTGTGAGTCTCTATGAAATGTTCTGTTTTAATGTGTCGCTATCCAACGATTCAACAATGAGAATATACGCCAAAAGAAGCGAGGTTAATATTGAATGCCTTATGGAAGGCAGTCTTCCCGAAAATCCGGGAGAAATTGCCATAGACAGGATGTATGCGGACAATAACTTACTTTGCGTGGGAGATGAGATTGAAAGTGCGGATGGTAAAAGAAAATGGACAGTGTGCGGATTTGTGGCGCTGCCTGATTACAGCTGTCTGTACGAAAACAACAGTGATGCCATGTTTGACGCGAGCTCATTCGGCGTGGGAGTAGTTTCGGAAGAAGAGTTTGACGGATATGATAAAGAACTCTTAAATTACTGGTACTCATGGAAGTATGATGACGCTCCGGCAGATGATGATGAGGCAAAAGAAATGAGTGATGATTTTCTTGACAGCCTTAATGAAGAGGTAAGCCTTGAAGACTATGTACCGGCATATATGAATCTTGCCATTACCTTTACCGGAGACGATTTCGGGGGAGATAAGGTAATGATGGAGGTGCTTTTATATATTATTATGGCCATTATAGCCTTTGTATTTGCCGTAACAGTGTCAAATACAATATCAAAGGAAGCAGCGGTAATAGGTACATTAAGGGCATCGGGATATACCAAGGGAGAACTTATCAGACATTATATGATGATGCCTCTTACCGTTACGCTGATAAGTGCGGCAATAGGTAATATCTGGGGCTATACACAGATGAAGAATTTTGTTGCGGGCCTGTATTACGGCAGCTATTCTCTGCCTACATATGAGACGCTCTGGAACGCGGAGGCATTTTTAAAGACGACGCTTGCTCCTGTGGTCATAATGATTCTGATTAATTATATTGTTTTAAAGAGCAGGCTGGGCATTATGCCGATAAAGTTCTTAAGGAGAGAACTCAGCAAAAAAAGGATGAAAAAGGCTTTGCGTCTGCCACATGGTCTGCCTTTCTTCCAAAGGTTTAGACTGAGGGTGATATTTCAAAATATTCCGAACTACATAGTTATGTTTTTCGGAATATTTCTGGCAGAGTTTTTGCTTATATTCAGTATTGGTCTGCCACCGCTTCTGGAAAATTTTCAGGAGAATATAGCTGAAAATGTTTTTTGCGAATATCAGTATATTTTAAAAATGCCGGCGGGCATTACGGATGAAAATCATAAGCTTGAGAGCATGATATCTCTCATACAGTTTTATGACGAAGTGGAGACTGAAAATGAAGATGCCGAAAAGTTCAGCGTATATACATTAAAGACACCTGAAGATACGGACTACAAGCAGGAAGATGTGATGATATACGGCATTGAAGAAGGCAGCAGTTATATAGATGCCGACCTTAAGGAGGGTGATGTGTATCTTTCCTATGCAATGGCAGAAAAGTACGGCCTTTCAGAGGGAGACGGAGTAACTCTTACCGAAGCATATGACGATGATGAATATACATTTACCGTAACGGGTATTTATGATTATGAGGGCGCGGTGTGTATGTTTATGAATATTGATTATCTAAATGAATATTTTGAACTGGGCGACGGATTCTTTTGCGGGTATTTGTCGGCAAGTGAAATAACGGATATAGATGAGGAATATATAGGACAGGTAATAACGGTGGATTCCCTTACCAAAATATCAAGACAGCTGCTTTTATCTTTCGGAGATATGGTTGA
>CAJOOU010000126.1 GCA_905236735.1 uncultured Eubacterium sp.
ATAACAATGGTATGCTGAGGGAGTTTGTAAAAAAAATCGAACAGCAGATGGAGGAAATTTCCTTAAAAGATTGAATAAGGCATAGGGTTTGACGCCTGTCATATTAAAATGTTAATATGCTTTTAATAATGCAGTAAGTAAGGAGCTGTTTTTTATTATATAGGAAATTTCTCCGAAATTCCTATATAATAAAAAGCGCTCCGCTATGGATGCACACTCGCGCGATAGGAATATGTTGCCTTCAGCAACCGCGCTCGGCGCGAGCATGTTGCAAGCAACATGCTTTCTTGTACTTAAAAAGTGTATTATTTATAGAATATATCTATACAGATATAATGATTATTTATAAATAGCATAACCCATTATGCTATTTTGTATTAATATATAATAGAACGGTTTTATGATGAAAAAGGAGGTAACTATAGTGGTAAATATTACTATTGACGGCATTGAGATGAGCGTCGAAGAAGGAACCACAGTGCTTAAGGCTGCACAAAGCGCCGGCATTGATATTCCTACTTTATGCTATATCAAAGAACTTGACCCGGAAGCATCATGCAGGATGTGTCTTGTTGAGATAGAGGGTAATCCCAAACTCCAGACAGCATGTTCATTTCCGGTAGCCGAAGGCAACATTATTCATACAATGAGTGAGAGAGTGGTTGAGGCGAGAAAATTCGTCCTTAATCTGCTTTTATCCAATCATCCGCTCAAGTGCTTTTCGTGCGGACAGAACGGACAGTGCAAGCTGCAGCAGTATTGTATAGATTATGGTATTGAAGAGTCAAGTATTGAGGGTGAGATGAAAAATTACGAGATTGATGATAGCAATCCGTTCTTTACATACAATCCTAATCTATGTATCCTATGCCACAGATGTGTAAACACATGCCAGAAGATTACATGCAGAGGTGCGATAGGTACGACTCTTCGTGGCTTTGACAGTGTTGTTTCTCCGGCATTCGGACAGAAGTTTACAGACTCAAACTGTGAGTCCTGCGGTAACTGTGTACAGGCCTGTCCTACAGGAGCTCTTACAATGAAGAGACAGAAAAACTATCGCGCGTGGGAAGTGGAAAAGGTGAGAACAACCTGTCCTCACTGCGCTACGGGTTGTCAGTTTGATGTGCTTGTGAAAAACGGAAAAGTTGTTGATGTGCTTGGGGCAGAAGGTCCCTCAAACAGAGGACTCGTCTGTGTAAAAGGCAGAAACGGCTCGTTTGATTTTGCGCAGTCAAAAGACAGACTTACCACACCTCTTATCAAAAACAAGGAAACTGGTAAATTTGAAAAGGCATCATGGGATGAGGCTCTCGACCTTGTGGCAAAGAGGTTTATGGAAATAAAGAAAAAATACGGTTCGGATTCGCTTGCCGGATTTGCATGTTCCCGTTCACCAAACGAGGATGTATATATGGTACAGAAGATGGTAAGAACATGCTTCGGCACAAACAATGTTGATAACTGTGCGAGAGTATGTCATTCGGCATCCGTTGCCGGACTTGCCATGACTCTTGGCTCGGGAGCGATGACAAATCCGATAGCCGATATTACTCATGATGTTGATGTTATTATGCTTGTGGGTTCTAACCCGGAAGAAGCGCATCCTGTTGTGGGTATGCAGATAAGACAGGCTGTTAAAAACGGTACCAAGCTTATTGTTGTTGATCCGAGAGACATTGACCTTGCTAAGAATGCGGATATCCATCTCAAGCTTAAACCGGGTACGAATGTTGCTTTTGCAAACGGTATTATGAATGTCATCCTAACGGAAGGTCTCCAGGATGATGAGTTTATAAAGAACCGTACAGAAGGTTTTGAAGAACTTAAAGAGATTGTTATGGAGTATACTCCGGAGAAGGTTGCACAAATCTGTCATATTGATGCAGATATGCTAAGGGCAGCAGCAAGAATGTATGCCAAAGCAAAGAAGGCACCTATAATCTACTGCCTTGGCGTAACAGAGCATTCGACAGGTACAGAGGGCGTTATGTCTATGTCCAATATTGCCATGATGGTGGGTAAACTCGGAAAAGAGGGATGCGGAGTAAATCCTCTCAGAGGTCAGAACAATGTACAGGGTGCCTGTGATATGGGCGCTATGCCGAATAAATTCCCGGGATATCAGAACCTTAATGATGAAGCGGTAAATGCTAAATTTGAAAAGGCATGGGGTGTGAAAATCCCGAAAGAAACAGGTACACATGCTACCGATGTTTTCCCGGCAGCAATCAGAGGAGATATAAAGGGACTGTATATTTACGGCGAGGATCCTATGGTTACTGATGCGGATACCACTCATATAAAGAAAGCACTTGAAAGTCTTGATTTCTTTGTAATTCAGGAACTTTTCATGACGGAAACAGCACAGCTTGCCGATGTGATATTGCCGGGCCGCTCGTACCTTGAAAAAGAAGGTACTTTCTCGAATACGGAAAGAAGAGTACAGAGGGTCAGAAAAGCGATAGAAGGACCTGAGGGCACAAGACTTGATACGGATATAATTATAGATCTTATGAACAGAATGGGATATCCGCAGAAGCAGATGACTTCTGCCGAGATTATGGATGAGATTGCTTCACTTACTCCTTCATTTGCCGGCATTTCTCACGAGAGACTCGACAGCGATGAGGTAGACGGATGCGGACTTCAGTGGCCGTGTACGGCAAAAGACCATCCGGGAACACCTATTTTGCATATCGGTAAGTTCTCACGAGGACTTGGCTGGTTCTATCCGGCTAAATATATACCGTCAGCAGAACTTCCGGATGATGAGTTCCCGACAATCCTTATGACCGGCCGTATACTTTATCATTATACAACCCGTGCGATGACAGGAAGAACCAAAGGACTTATGGAACTTTCGGGTAATGCATATATTGAGATTAATGAAGAGGATGCAAAGACTAAGGGAATTGAAAACGGCGAAAGAATAAAGGTCGTTTCAAGACGAGGCGAGATTACGGCAGAAGCAAGAGTCGGCAAAAAGGTATCAAAGGGAGAAAGCTGGATGCCGTTCCACTTCCCGGACGGAGATGCAAACTGGCTTACCAATGCGGCACTCGATAAGTATGCCCGTATACCTGAGTATAAGGTTTGTGCTGTAAGAATCGAAAAGCTTTCGGCAGACGAAGCTAAGATTTCTCAGGCGGAGTATGCACTTAAGGTACATGAGAAGATGGCTGAGGATGTTAAAAACATTATGCCGGCATAAATAGGTGATTTTGAAGGAATATCCTAAAAAATACATGGAAATTGCAAATTTCCCATTGACATCTTGCACAGTTGTGTCTATAATTATTGATAGTGCGAAAGAAACCTTACAGTTAAGCACAATTTGCAAGCTGGAGGGAGGTTAGGTGAGAACATGTCAAACGTTATCGTAAAAGAAAACGAATCATTGGACAGCGCTCTTCGTCGTTTC
>CAJOOU010000127.1 GCA_905236735.1 uncultured Eubacterium sp.
AAACCTTTGTGGTAAAATCATTTATTGAGTTATGATTTTGCCATAGAGGTTTTTTATGATATCGGAAGAAACATTAAATAAAATTTTGCATTTGGGTATAAAGATTGTTATAGCGGTTGCGGTACTGCTGGTTGGTATATATGTGATTCGTTTTCTAATGGGGCGAATCAGAAAACATTTTAAGAGAATAGGTATAGAAGACGGAGTAGCGCAGTTTATATGTTCTGTAATCAGATTTGCGTTATATTTTGTTCTTGTCTTAAGTATAATATCGGCATTTGGCGTGGCAACCACATCAATTGTGGCAATACTTGGCTCGAGTGGACTTACCTTAGGTCTTGCATTACAGGGAAGCCTTTCAAATTTTGCCGGAGGAGTACTTATTCTTTTACAAAAGCCCTTTGTCGTAGGAGATTATATAAGAGAAGATACCCACGGCAACGAAGGTACTGTTTCAAGAATTTCAATGATTTATACAAGGCTTACTACAGTAGCTAATAATACTGTTGTTATTCCCAATGCCGTGCTTGCCAATTCTTCTCTTGTTAATTATACGGCGGCAGGAGAAAGAAAGGCTGATATATCCGTAGGAATAAGCTATTCAAGCGACCTCAAAAAAGCAAAGGAAGTACTTTTTAATATTGCAGATAAGGATGAGCGCATAATAAAAGCGCAAGGGATAAATGTCTTTGTGCGCGAACTTGCGGACAGTTCTGTTAATATAGGAGTCAGATTCTTTACAAGGGCAGACGACTATTGGCAGACATACTGGGATTTTTTGGAAAACACCAAACTTGAATTGGACAAGGCGGGTATAGTGATACCGTTCCCACAGGTAACGGTCAGTTATGAAAAGGAGGATTAATTAAATGGAAATAAAGGACCTTACGACATATGAACTTATAGAAAAAAGACGGCTTGAAGATATATCATCGGACGGCTATCTTTTAAGACATAAAAAGAGCGGAGCCAGAATATTCTGCGTATCAAATGATGATGACAATAAAGTCTTTTCGATAGGATTCCGCACTCCGCCAATCGACAGCTGCGGACTTACCCACATTCTTGAACATTCAGTGCTTTGCGGATCAAAGGATTTTCCGGTAAAAGATCCTTTTGTAGAACTTGCCAAAGGCTCTCTTAATACATTTTTAAATGCCATGACATATCCGGATAAGACGATGTATCCTGTAGCAAGCGTAAATGATAAGGATTTTCAGAATCTTATGCATGTATATCTCGACGCTGTTTTTTATCCGAATATCTATGACAGAGAGGAGATTTTCCGTCAGGAGGGATGGCATTACGAACTTGAAGATGAGGAAGGCGAGCTTAAGATAAACGGTGTTGTTTACAACGAAATGAAGGGAGCTTTTTCTTCACCTGAAGGAGTGCTTGAAAGGGAGATTTTAAATTCTCTTTATCCGGACAATGCATACAGGTTTGAAAGCGGTGGAGATCCTGATGAGATTCCCAATCTTTCCTATGAAAAATTTCTGGAGTTTCACAGCAATTATTACCATCCTTCTAACAGTTATATTTATCTTTACGGTGATATGGATATGGCCGAAAAGCTCAGGTGGATTGATGAAAAATACCTGAGCAGTTTCGAATACAAAAAAATAGATACGGAGATTAAGCTCCAGAAACCTTTTGATAAAACGAGGGAAATATATAAGTACTATTCGGTTACGGAAGATGATACCCTTGAGGATAATACTTATCTTTCTTACAATGTATCAGTGTCTACCTCACTTGACAGAAAAACATATCTGGCTCTTGAAATACTGGACTACAGTCTGCTTTCGGCTCCCGGCGCACCACTCAAGCAGGCTCTTTTGGATGCGGAGATAGGTAAGGACATAATGAGTTCTTATGATAACGGAATTCTCCAGCCGATGTTTTCGGTAATTGCAAAAAATGCAAACAAGGAAGATAAGGACAGATTTCTTAAAGTAATAAGAGAGACTCTTGAAAAGATTGTAAAAGAAGGTCTTGATAAAAAATCTCTTCTTGCCGGAAT
>CAJOOU010000128.1 GCA_905236735.1 uncultured Eubacterium sp.
ACAATGTATGACATGACAAGAGTAAATGCCAAGGGATATTTTGACTCCGAGGACAGCGAGGAAGCAAGGTATCAGAAGAGGGCTGCCATGTGCGCTCAGAGACTTGAAGACCTTAAGGCAGGTGAGTATAAACTTGGCGGCGGTGTAGTGGATCCACTTCCGGAGGATGCACCTTTCTTTGTGAAAGATTACTATGACTACTACAAGACAGACAGAGGCTATCACAAGAGAAGCCTTAATTCCAATGGTGGATGGAATGTTATCGGCTGCGAGTCTTTTGTTAATCAGCCAATCCTTAAGTACAGCAATGAAATCAGAAGTGCAGTTTTACTTGTTCATGGAGAAAAAGCTCATTCATGCTATTTTTCAAAGGACGCATACGCAGATATGATTAAAGACGGCAAGTACGCAGATAATAAGGAATTAATGATAATCCCTGATGCGGTGCATACTGATCTATATGACGGCGGAGAAAAGGATTATATTCCGTTTGATAAGATAGTAAGTTTTATGAGTGAGCATCTTAGGAGCGGTATATAGTAGCGGTAATTCAAGCCGATTTGTGTTATTATTAATTTAACGAAATATATGATTTTAGAATAATAACAAAAGAGGTTTATTATGTTTAGGAATATGAGGAGATTTAAGCAGCAGATATCGGAGAAGGAATGTGTTGATATATTAAAAAGTACCAAGAGAGGCGTACTTTCTGTTATGGGTGAGGATGGGTATCCTTATGGGGTACCCATTAATCATTGGTACTGCGAAGAGGATGGAAATACAAATGGTCAAGGTGATTTCAGATAGCACATGCGATTTGTCGCAGGAACTTTTAGACAGGTATGATGTGGATATTATTCCTCTTCATATAGTAATGGGAGATAAAGAATACAGAGACAGACTTGAGATTACTCCCGAAGAGATATATGCATGGTCGGATGCAAATAACACTACACCCAAAACTTCAGCAGCATCTATAGAAGATGCAATAGCGGCTTTTCGTCCTTATATCGAAGCAGGAAGGGAAATAGTAGCATTTACCATTTCAGGCAGTATGTCTACAACTGTCAATGTATTTAAGATGGCGGCGGAAGAACTTGAGGCGGCGGATAAGATAAAGGTTATTGATTCGGCCAATCTTTCCACGGGAATCGGATTGCAGGTAATAGAAGCTGCTATTATGGCAAAGGAAGGAAAGAGCATCCGGGAAATCGAAGAAAAGATTCTGGAGCTTCAGCCCAAAGTAAGAGCGAGCTTTGTAGTGGACTCTCTGGAGTATCTTCGCAGGGGAGGCAGGTGCAGCTCTGTTGTGGCACTGGCAGGGAATGTACTGAAACTTCATCCGAGGATTGTAGTTATGGACGGAGCTATGAGTGCAGATAAAAAATATCGTGGCAAATACAGGAATATACTCTTAAACTACGCGAAAGATATGGAAGACAATCTGATTAAAGCGCGGGCGGACAGGGTATTTATAACACATTCCGGCTGCAAGGATGAGGATGTGCGGATGATTAAAGAGTATCTGGATGGACTAGGGGTTTTTAAGGAGATACTTGTGACAAGGGCAGGAGGCGTGATATCATCGCACTGTGGTCCGTCAACACTTGGGGTGCTTTATATACTTGGCGAAGGTGCAGATGTAAACGGTTTTTAAGGAGAAGGAATATGGGTGTAAGTAAGAGCAGATTTCTTTTGACCAATAAGCTGACGGATCCGTTTTTTAAAACACAGGAAGATATCAGACCGTTTTTTGAGCAGCAGCTAAAGTGGTGTGGGGTTGATTATTTTGATTTTTATCTGATGCATGCCCAGGACAAAAATAATTATCAGAAGTTTAAAAGATGCAAGGCATATGAGACGGCGTATAAGTTCAAAGAAGAGGGACTTATTAAGCATTTTGGTATATCGTTTCACGATAAGGCGGATGTGCTGGATATGATTCTGAGCGAGCATCCTGAGGTGGAGGTTGTACAGATACAGTTCAATTATGTGGACTATGAAGATGCCTCGGTTGAAGGGCGTAAGGTCTATGAGGTGTGTGAAAAGCACAACAAGCCGGTGATTGTAATGGAGCCGGTAAAAGGTGGCAGTCTGGTAAATCTTCCGCCTGAGGCCGACAGGGTTTTAAAAGAGCTTGGCGGAGGAAGTAATGCGAGTTATGCGATTCGTTATGCAGCAGGGTTCCCTCAAATGGCAATGGTGCTTTCGGGTATGAGTGATATGGCGCAGATGGAGGACAATATTGGCGCAATGCGAGATTTTACGCCTTTGTCGGAAAGGGAAAAGGATGCAGTAAAAAAAGTTTGCGATATTTTTAAGTCCTTAAATCTTGTGCCCTGCACTTCCTGCAGATATTGTATAGAGGAGAGCGAATGCCCAAAGGGTATCCGTATTCCCGATATGTTCTCGTCCCTTAATATGCATGAGGCATTTCATAACTGGAATACCGGGTACTACTATGAGAATGTCATTACTGGCGGAGGAGGTGCAAAGGCATCGGAGTGTATAGAGTGCGGCAAATGCGAGAAGGTCTGTCCACAGCATCTTCCGATTAGAAAGTTGCTTAAGGATGTAGCGAAAATCTTTGAGAAATGAGAGAGATAAGAACAGATGACTTTGTAAAATGTCTAAGATATGGTATGTTCAAGATATCTGAAATCAATATAGATGAGGTAAATTCATGTCAAGACAAATATGGAGGCCGTCAAATATGTTATATCCTCTGCCGGCGGTTCTGGTGACCTGCGCGGATAATGAAGGAAATGCAAATGTAATGACGGCGGCATGGGCGGGTACGGTCTGCTCGGATCCGGTTATGGTATCTGTATCAATAAGGAAAGAAAGATATTCACATGGAATAATTGCAAAAACAGGAGAATTTTGTTTGTGCCTTACCACGGAGCAAATGGCAAAGGCTACGGATTTTGTGGGAGTAAGATCGGGGCGTGATATCGATAAATTTAACCTGCCCGGGGATATGAAACTTACGCGCGGACAGGCGGCAAAGGTAAAAGCACCTATAATAGAGGAAAGTCCTGTATGTCTGGAATGCCGTGTAAAGGAAATCATAGAACTCGGCAGTCACGATATGTTTATAGGAGAGGTGCTGGCCACTAATGTGGATGAAAAGTATCTTGATGAAAACGGAGGATTCAGACTGGAAAAATCTGGCCTTATAACATATTCTCACGGCAGGTATTTTTCGCTTGGCAAGATGCTGGGAAAATTCGGATACTCGGTGCGCAAGAACAGGAAGAAAGGCAAAAATAAAGATGAAAAAAGATGATAAAACAAATGTAATGAGAGTTCTGGATGCAAAAAAAATAACTTATGAAAGCCACAGCTACGAGCCGGATGCGACCATGAGCGGAGAGGAAATCGCCGGCATACTTAAGGAGAATCCGGATAGTGTATTTAAAACCCTTGTGACACAGGGTAAATCCGGGGCGTATTATGTCTTTGTGGTACCTGTAAGAGAAGAACTTGATTTAAAGAAGGCTGCTAAGGTTTGCGGTGAAAAATCGGTGAATATGATTAAACAAAAAGAACTTCTTCCGCTTACAGGATATGTACATGGAGGCTGCTCGCCAATTGGAATGAAAAAACAGTTTCCTACATATATACATGAAACCGCTGAAGGGCTGGAAAGGATATTTGTAAGCGCAGGAAAAGTCGGGTATCAGATAGAACTTGCGCCGGATGACCTTATAAAAGTTGCAGGATGTATACCGGCTGATATCGTTTGACGGAGGGGAAATATGGACAAAGACAGAGAGTGGGCAATAAGTTACGGACTGACATTCCCGGATACCTACAGGGATACTCCTTTTAGGGATACCAACTGGCAGCGTGCCGGAAAATGATGTAAAGCTTATGATTGCCGAGAGTTATGACCTTATATCTGACAGTCCGTCAAAGAGAATTTATGAGGCGGTAAAAAGGATTCCCTATGGAAAAGTGGCTACTTATGCACAGGTGGCAGAGGCAGCA
>CAJOOU010000129.1 GCA_905236735.1 uncultured Eubacterium sp.
ATCTACTGTTTTGAATTGACATGGTTTCATGTCTTACCATTCTTGTTTTTTGTTCAAGGTTGTTTCACTGTTCTGTTGTCAAAGTTCAAACGGAGAGGGTGGGATTCGAACCCACGTGCCCTCGCGGACAAACGGTTTTCAAGACCGCCTCGTTATGACCACTTCGATACCTCTCCATATTTTGTTCTCGCGTTTCGCGACAAGTGATATATTATCATAGCCACTAGTACATGTCAATAAGATTATTGAAATTTTTTCAAAAAATTTTCTCCCATTATCATATCCTCAGGAGTGGTAATTTTTATATTGGTATAATCAGCTTCGCACAGTTTCACTTCTCCCCGTCCATACCTTTCAAAAACCATGGCATCATCAGTGATATCATCATGGTTTTCCTCCATCATTTTCTCATACGCTTTCATAATAGACGGATAAGCAAATACCTGAGGCGTCTGCACTGACCACAAAAGTTTTCTGTCGAGAGTGTTTTTAACAAACCCTTCCCCATCCTCTATCTTTATCGTATCTTTACTCGGCACCGCAGCAATCACCGCCCCGTGCTTTCTGACCTCATCATAGAGTCTGTTTATAAGTTCCGGCGTAACAAAAGGTCGGGCTCCGTCATGGATATACACATAATCGCTGCCGGACGCATTTTTCAGACCGTTATACACCGAGTCGTACCTTTCCTTTCCACTGCAGACTATACTCTCCACCTTATTAAGGCCGTATTTTTCCACTATTTCCTTTTGGCAAAATTCCGCATACTGCTCACCTGTAACTAAAATAACCTTTGATACCCTGCTGAGTTCAAAGGCTTTTAGACTATAATACAGTACTTCCACTCCCCCAAGCTTCATAAACTGCTTGGGCAGGTCACTTTTCATCCTGCTCCCGCGTCCTCCCGCGAGAACAATAGCTGTATCTTTCATTATTATCTTTCTCCCAGTTTCAGATTCGGCACGGCATTGAGATCCGTTTTGCTTCTTACTCCGTTTAAAAATTCATAATAAGCCGCCGCTCCTATCATAGCTGCATTGTCAGTGCAAAGCACAGGCGAAGGATGATAAAACTCTGCTCCTTTTTCCCTGCACATTTCCTCCATCGCAGCGCGAAGCGTCTGGTTGGAAGCCACTCCTCCGGCTATGGCAAATTTTTCAAATCCGTATTCTTCTATTGCCTTTTCGGCGCTTTGTACAAGGACATCTATAACAGCCTGCTGAAATGAAGCAGCCACATCCTCGCACACGACTTCCTCACCCTTCATTTTGCATCCGTTAATATAATTAAGGACAGAACTTTTCAGGCCGCTGAAGCTGAAATCATATTCGCTTCCCGCAACCTTTGCCCTCGGAAATTCTATCGCGTGCGGATTGCCTTCATGAGAAACCTTCTCTATCTTCGGCCCTCCCGGATATCCTAGCCCTATAGCCCTTGCGACCTTATCAAAGGCCTCGCCCGCTGCATCGTCTCTTGTACGGCCGAGGATTTCGTATTTGCCGTAGTCAGCCACCCTTACAAGATGTGTGTGTCCGCCCGAAACCACCAGACATCCAAACGGTGGCTCAAGTTCTTTGTTTTCTATATAATTTGCACTTATGTGTCCCTCTATGTGGTGCACCCCTATAAGAGGCAGATTTCTGGCAAAACTTATAGCCTTTGCCTCTGCCACACCTACAAGAAGAGCCCCCACAAGCCCCGGCCCGTAAGTAACTCCGATTGCATCAATGTCATCCAGAGTCATGCCGGCAACTTTAAGCGCCTCTTCTATCACCTGATTTATCTGTTCAATATGTTTCCTTGACGCTATCTCCGGCACCACACCACCGTAGAGCGTATGCAAATCTATCTGCGATGATATAATATTCGATCTCACATCCCTGCCGTTTATCACGACAGCTGCCGCAGTCTCATCGCACGAACTTTCTATGGCAAGAATTTTAACTTCATTCATTTTATTCCTCATCTACTATATGAAGAGAATATCCGAGTATCTTCCAGTTGTCCTCTTCATCCTGTCTGAATACATAATCCTGCACCGTACGCACATAGGTAGTATCTTCTTTAATAAAATACGATACCGTAACAAGGGCGCAGTCATACCCTCTGAACTTCGTATACTTTACCTCATCGGAAGCCGATATCGTATAGTTGTTCACCGTCCACGACTTTGCCTTATAGGCATCAGCTTCCGCCTTCATGGCCGTCCTGTATGTGTCCACAGGATTCTCTTCAAGAAGCTCGTCATCCATCAGGCATCTCATCTGATCAGTCAGGGTAATAAACTCTTCGTCTGTATATTCTTCATTGTAAAGAGCAACGAGATATCTGCTGTACTCGCTTACCACAGCCCTCGGAGACACTGGATAATTAAGCTCGAAATTCTGCGTAAGCAGTTCCTCAAGCTCGGAAACTTCCCTGTCCTCCACATTATTGGCACTGTTAATAGAATAGTAGAATGCTCCCAGCACTCCGGCTATTATAATAACTGCCACTATTATAATAACTGTTAAATTCTTTTTCATATCCCGCCTCTGATTTCAGGTAGTTTACTCTTCGTCAAACCCTAAAGTTACCGTCATTCCGTCCTTGCCCGCGATAGTGTTTTCAAAAATCTTTCTTGTGTCCCCGATAAAATCTCCGGGGTGGTTTAATGACGGACTGTAATGTGTCAGCCACAGCTGTTTTACTCCGGCATCCTTTGCCAGACCCGCGGCTTCATAAAATGTCATATGTTTATATGCTCTGGCCTTATCTTCCTTATCCTTTTCTCCGTACATACCCTCACAGATGAAAAGGTCGGAACCGGTCGCATTAGTCCTTATTGACTCTGTCGGTCTGGTGTCGGTACAGTAAGTCAGTTTTATTCCCTTCCTCTGCGGTCCGAGAACCATATCCGGCGTATATACCTTTGCGCCGTCTTCAACAGTTTCTCCCCTTTGCAACCTGCTCCATAGCATCTTGGGTATCCCCTGCCGGTTTGCCTTTTCGACGCTGAACTTTCCGGCTCTTGATATTTCCATGGTATATCCATAGCATACCACATTATGATTCACCCTAAACGCCTTAAGCGTAAGTCCGTTAATTTCTATTGTTTCTTCTTTTTCTTCCAGTTCTATATATTTTATATCAAACGGCAGCTCCGGTGCAATCATCCTGAGTGCGTCAACAACCCTTTCCAGTCCTTTAGGTCCTATCATGGTAACCGGTTCGGTTCTGTCCGCATTTCCCATTGTAAGGAGTAATCCCGGCAATCCGCTTATGTGGTCGGCATGATAATGCGTAAAACAAATCACATCTATCGGCTTTGCACTTATCCCCTGCTCCTTCATTGCAATCTGAGTGCCCTCTCCGCAATCTATAAGTATTACTTTTCCGTTGTATCTGGTATACAGGCTGGTAAGCCATCTGTACGGCAGAGGCATCATTCCTCCTGTACCCAGCAGGCAAACATCTAACATCGCCCTTCCTTTCTCATTATAACAGCATCCTCTTTCGGAAAGTCATAAAAATTCTTTCTGATGCCAATATTTTCATATCCGTTTTTTTCGTACATCCTTCTGGCGGCTTCATTTGACTGCCTGACCTCAAGTATAATCACATCTGCGCCTCTTTCCTTTGCCGCCTTTTCCATTTCCAAAAGCACCGTTTCTCCGAGTCCCTGCCGCCTTTTGTCAGCAGCCGTTGCAATTCTCACAAGCTCAGCCTCATCAAACGATACATAAGCGCAGGCATATCCGGCAATCTCTCCGCCTGTCTTAGCCACAATAAATACCGTGTCTTCTCTCATAGCCGAAGCAAGAAGGGCTTCCCTGGTCCACGGTCGTCCGAAAGCAGCCTTTTCTATGTTAAATACCTGCTCAGCATCCTTTTCATTCATTTCTCTGATAACAATATCAGGCATTTTTTTCTCTTTCCATCCTCTCCCTTTCAGCCTGTGAAAGCCTCAGGTATTCGGGAGCAAACTCGCGGGGACTTATTGTCATATTCTTTTCGTACAACTCCTCCGCTCTTTTGCACAGTGCTCCGGCCCTTTGATAGGCCAGATGAGGAGGTGCCAACTCATACTCTGTTTTTGTTTTTTCCGTTATAACATCCCGGTAAACAGGCACCCCGTCGCCCAGAAATATCACCTTTCTGCCTTCCGCATTTAAAAAGGTAATAATATCTTCTATATCGGTAGCGCACTGATTTTTTACTGTATTAAAAACGCCGCCCTCAAACGAATACACTCCGGTGTATACCTGATTTCTTCTTGCATCCATCAGCGGACATACTAAAGCCCCGGTATGACAGAGGTTGTATGCCAGTCCCTCCAGGGTAGGTACTGCCACAAGTGGGATATTCAGAGCAAGTCCAAGCCCTTTTGCAGTAGCTGCACCTATCCTAAGTCCCGTAAATGAGCCGGGCCCCGACGAGATTGCAATGGCATCAAGACATCCTAAGTCCAGCTCCGTCATTCTTTTAATTTCTTCTATCATCGGCAGAAGCGTTTGGGAATGTGTTTTTTTATAATTCACTGTATACTCCGCCATTATTATGCCGCCCGATAATACCGCCACGCTTGCGACAAGTCCCGAGCTATCAATCGCCAGTAAATTCACTTCCAAAGGTCTCCCTCCAATGTAATCTTTCTGTAGTCAAAACCTTTTTCAAGGTCCTTTTCTATAGTTATATATTTTGTGTCATCAGGCAGTATTTCCTCTACCAGACTCCCCCACTCCACAAGAGATACCCCGTCTCCGTAGAAATATTCTTCGTATCCGATTTCGTCCATCTCACTAACATCGCCTATCCTGTAGACATCGAAATGATAAAACGGCATCCTGCCCTCATCATATACCTGTGCAATGGTAAATGTAGGCGAGTTTATGGGCTCATCTATCCCAAGTCCCTTTGCAAACCCCTGAGTAAAAACCGTCTTGCCGCAGCCGAGGTCTCCGTTTAGGACATATACCTCACCCGGCGATGCCTTTTCGCCGAGGACTTTTCCGAGTTCAAATGTGTCTTCGGTTTTAAAACTTTCCTTTACCATATCAGAGCGCCTCATCAAACTGCGTCCCCGCAAGCTCTTCATCATCCATTACCTCTCCGGTAATGTCAAAATAAAACACTATCATCGCCGCATTCATATATACCGTAATCCATAAAAATCCTATTCCGGCCGATAAAAGTCCCAAAATAAACCATCCGATAAAGGATATGCCCAGATAAAACAGCCTTCCCTTATGACCCTTCATAATAGCCGAAGACTCTTTGAATGAGTAAACCACGCCATATGATGGATTATCAAGCATAATTTCAAAAACCATTGCAAACTTAAGCATAAGGATTACTTCTATTATAATCCCGGCAGCAAACAAAAACATGGCCGGTGCAAAATATACCATATCCTCCGTCATAATGAAAGCCATCATCATTATATATCCCGGCAGCACCGGAATAAGAAAAATGACAATCTCAAGTATTCCTGCAAGTATATATCTGTCGGGATGATTTTTAAATGCATAGAAAAGGTCGGAATATGTAACCTTTCCTCCCCTAAGCACGCTCATAATCATATACACAAATCCCACCGAAATAACCATCGAAAGTAATGCAATAATAAGCTCTGCCACCGTATATACCACATAGCCGCTCCTGCTTTCCAGATCTATTACCGCCTGAAACAGGGAAAGCAAAAGAGACGGAATAAGCTGAGCCAGAATCACTGCCCCGACCAAAACTCCGTAGTTTCCCATAAGTTTTTTTCTGGCTATGCATTTTATTGTTCCCGTATCCCTGTTCATCTTCTACCTCATCCATATCTTAAGGGTCTCTGTAAAATCCAGAGACTGTCCCGTAATCTGCTCATAATAATTCATATATTCACTCACAAAGGCATCCCAGCCTCCATATGATTTTATCACTGCCGCCATCATAATAATAAATATACAAAGGCTGCCTATCATACCTATGACAGACAGGATTAACGCCTTTTTCGGTTTTATTTTAAGAGGCGCAGAATCTGTCCTCGACAAAAGAGCAAAGGTTATACCCAGCGCTCCTACGGGAAAGCTTATCATAACCACCATGCACGAAAACACAGAAATCAGTCCGCAGCAAAAGGCGGCCGTTTCAAAAAAATTGCTGCGTGCGGCCTCTTTCCTTTTCTCAGGCTCATCATATCTTGTATATTCCATAATGCCTCCGTAAATTTATAGATAATAATACACCTAAAGTGTATCACGACCTGCCTGCAAAAACAATAGATAAGGGAGCAAATCCACAAGATTTGCTCCCTTAAGTTCTACATATTGTGTAACACTCTTTTCAGTTATCTGCCATAAGTTTAGTCTGAAGCAGCCCCCTTATACTCAAACACAAGCATGGTAATATCATCAAACTGATCAGCTTCACCCGCAAATTCGTCAATGTCTTTTCTGATGCCGGCAAGTACCTCGGAAAGCTTTTTGTCTCCGTATTTTTCTATTGCAGCCGTTATCCTCTCATCTCCGAACAGTTCATTATTAATATTTTGAGCCTCGCTGACACCATCGGTAAACATATAGAGTCTGTCACCCGGCTCAAGTTTCATTTCATCGCTTGTATACTCGAAATCTTCGAGTCCTGCAAGAATAAAGCCGCTCTTTGGCTTTATCCATGACCATTTGCCGTCATGTCTGTGCAAAAACGGCTCATGGCCTGCATTTACATATGTCATATCTCCGGTGGAAAGTGAAATAATTGCCATAAATGCAGTAACGAACATGCCCTCATCATTTCCTTCGCAAAGCATATTGTTTACTTCTTCAAAAACCTTTTCAGGCGATATGCCGAACCTTGTGTGATCCTTAATAAGGGTTTTGGCTATGACCATAAAGAGCGCCGCCGGCACGCCCTTGCTCGATACATCAGCTATAACCAGAGCCATATGGTCATCATCCACCATAAAGAAATCGTAGAAATCTCCTCCGACCTCCTTTGCCGGAGTCATAGTGGCAAATATATCAAACTCGCCTCTTTCCGGAAAGGCCGGGAAGATCTTTGGAAGCATATCTGCCTGAATCTTTGTGGCAATGCCAAGCTCCGCGCCTATTCTTTCCTTTTCCGCAGTGATTTTTTGAACCTCTTCGGTATATTTTTCTATACGAAGCGTCATATTCTCAAACGATTCCGAAAGGTTGTAGAGTTCATCCTTTCTCGGAAATTCTTTTTCATCTATTGAAAAATTCCCGTGACTGTAACTTTTTACACTGGTTATGAGCGCATCAAGCGGCCGCAGTACAGACCATCTGAGATAAAAATAAATAATTGTCGCTATAATCAATATACACAGCAATAGTATCCCTAGTATGGATATACTGAATGTATTAAGATCCTTGTTAATAAGTTCGAGCCCGTAATCTGCTTCTACCATAAGCCTCAGATTACCTTCTTTATCAAATACCGGAGCCCACGCCTCTACTCCGAAGCCTAATTCGGAATTGAGAATATGCAAAGTGTCCGATGCTTTGCCCTGCTGCACATCCGGCAGAAGCTGCTCATATTCGTATTCGGTATAATCATATGTATCACCCCAGCTTGATATATTATCAGGATTGTCATATTCCGTACTTCCTTCCAATACATACATCAGATGGTCCTCGTAAGGTATAAACATATAAATATAACCTACACCGGTAAAATTTTCTTTTACTAAGTCCAGATATTCTTTAAGTTCTTTTGAATAATCATCTTCTTTTCCGCTAAGGGCATAATTTTCAAGCTTTTCCCAGTCTACCTGAGATGCTGTCATCCTTACGACATCCTGCACCTTCTCATTATAAAACCTGAAATATACAGTCCTAAAACCAAAATATACACATGATGAAATAATAAATGCCATAATAACCATAAGTATTATCTGCATTTTAGTAATACGTCTGCCAAGCGAATACCTTTTCATATCTAATCCTCCACCTTATATATTCTTATCACGGCACTGCATTTGCAGTCCCTTCCGCAAATAGGGCACTGCATGCCGTACTTCGGTAAATCTTTATAAAACATAGGAATTTTCTCTTCAAATATCATCTCTCCGCCGTTTTTTATCGCCCCCACCGGAAAATCTCCATCCGCATATACCCAAAGCTCGGTAAAAACGATGTCATACTTTTTAGACTTTGTTATATTCCTTATCTTTGTAACAAGGCTCTGCCCTACTCCGCTTCGTCTGTATTTTTCATTAACAAAGATGGCATCCCCCGTTGTTATTCTTTTATCCCCAAACATTTTATTGTATTTTTCTTCAAGCTCAGGGTGAGGAAATGTTAGCTCAATTCCGTCTCTATTGGTAACAAAACCTATTATTTCATTACCCAGAGTGGCCTTCATCCCATAATACCTGCCGTTTTTTACCGCATTTCTTATCTCATCCCCGATAACACTGCCCTCAGTCAGGTTTTTCTCGGTAAGCGAAATAATTTCTTCTATATCATCTTCAGTAATCCTGCTATATTCTATCATTCCAACTCTCTCCTCCTTTTATGCCGCTTACAGTAAAAATAACAGCAAACAGCATTACCATTGCAAACGCAATTCCTATGCCAATCCTAAAGCCGAATCCCAAAAACATACCATAGGCGATCGGACCTAAGGTCTGTCCAATACTTTCCACAATCGAATAAACCCCCATGGAGTTTCCTTCTCCGTATCTTGAAACAACGGGCAGATTTTCAAAATATGTATACTGACATGCAAATGCAAATGATGAAGCAAGTGCAAGTATTACAACTCCCGCAACAGCACTTAAATAATGTGGATAAATAAAATATGCCGCAATTCCCACACTCAAAAGTAAAGAAGCTATACATATGCTCTTAAATCCTCCAAACTTTTTAAGCATCCATGATGAAATATATGGTCCCATATACAATGATACAATTCCGCACAAAAGATAAATCCGGCCTATTTGAACTTCACCTATTCCGCTTTCAGCCCCCACAAGCGGAAATACATACTCCCTGTATGAAAGAGATATCATAAACGGAAGCAATATGAAAACAAAAAACAAAATCACCCTTCTGTCAAGCAAAAATCCCGCAATATTTTCCGATGAGTTCTCCTCTTTTTTTGCTGTAGTCTTTGGTTTTGCGTCTCCTCCAAAAAGTGATATAAACAATCCCAACATAAGTATTAAAGCTCCGGCTATATAGATTATCCTCCATCCGCCCAGAGAAAACAGTACTGCTGAAAGACCTGCTCCTATCGTAAATCCCGAAAGAGTACCTGCAGATACCGCAGCAAAAGCATCTGCGGATTTTTCCTCGTTTTCTCCCAAAGCAGCTATGGTATTGCAGCATACATAAATAATTCCCATACCGCATCCCATAAAAATCTTGCCAAAAAGAATACCTGAATAATTACCTGCCAGAGCGCAGACTATACAGCCCACAATCTGTATGAGAAATCCAAAATTTATCGTTCGTTTTGTTCCGTTCTTTGATATAATCTTTCCCACAAAAGCTGAAATAAATGCCATAACAAAAAGCTGCATACTCATAGGAAGAGCCACAGCCACTCCTCTTGAAAGCGGCAGTCCGCCTTTATACAGTTCATTACATAAAAGAGCGATAAACACATCCTGCATTGAATCCACTGCATAGGTTATAAACATATATGTTCTTAAAGGGTTGGTATCCGTAGCATCTCTAAGCTCGACTGATATTCTTTGCCTTTTTTCAAAGAAGCCCAAAAGAAATGCAAATTCCAAAAGAAGTACAGCTACAACGACAGCACATGTTCCCGAGCTTAAAATCATATTTTTCATAAGCTCATTTGTCTCTGAAACTATCTTATCAAGTCCAAGACCAACCTCGAGTGCTCCGACTATATTACCCGCCCTGTCTTTTATGGGAAGTAGTACAAAGGTCCAGCCTCCCAGCGCAGACTCTTCTATATAGCTTACAATTTCACCGTTTTCAAACACCGAATAATAAGGCTCATCCTCATATGAATATGCCGGCATATAGCATGGCACACCCTCCTCATAATCAGCTACAAGAGAAATCATACCGTCTTTCTGTCGATATATTACATAATAATAATATTCTTCCTCTTCATAGCTTTCTTTCACGAGTTCATCAAGCGGTGCCTTTAAACTGTAAAAAGCTTCGCTTTCATAGTCTGTCGTTTCATTTATTTCAAGAAGGGTTTCCACATCTGTCTTCCCCAAAAGAATCTCTGCAAAAAGTCTGGTCTGCATCTCGGTAGATGACTTTTTATCATCAGACATTTCGCCGAGAAGTGAATATGCCATTAAAAATCCAACAGCTATTGCGGATACAATAATAAACGACACCCTCATTACCTGCTCGCTCTTTATGATAAGCTTAAGAATGTCTATTCCTATCCTTATAAAAAGAAGTATCACACAGATAACGCCAATGACTGCCATTAGCCATAAAACCACCGTTTTATAAAAGTAGGCGCACTCTCCTCCCGTCACATAATCTTCAAGTATTCCCTCACCCTCATCTGATGCGTACAGACAGTAGTATCCGCCATAGTCGGTAGTCATTACACTTTTGCCGTCTTTTGATACATCTAGTTTGTATAAAATATTGCCGTTCTCAAAAAATACCCGCTCGTCTTCAGGACTTTCTTCATCAAAAAAATTTAATGTAGTTGATAAAAGCTCAGTATAATAAACTGCGCCGCCTCTTGCACACACATCCCATAAAATCCTGCTTTCACCGGCTTTTTTATAATAATTTTGTCCATCCGGATATCTTACTTCCAAATCTCCGTTTCTGTATGTGATTACAAAAGTATCGCTTGAAAAATCATATGAGGCATCCATCACACTGGAAGATACGCAGACCGTATCTTCGGCCGATATTTTCCCTGTGCCCTCTACTTTATAGATTGTAAGATTGTTGTCATCTGAATATAAGAAATAAATCTCCCCGTCATATTCCTGCAGTTCTAAAATATTACCATACTGCAGAGGCGCATCTTCTCCCGCGCCGTAATCAAAGCTGTAAATTACTTCCTTTTTCGTGCCTTTAAGCCTTATTATTCTTTCATATTCGAGTCTGTTGCCATGTTTACCGTAGGATATATCCGACAGATATATGCTTCCATCGTCGGTCTCTGCCAGATGACAGATATAATAAAACGGTGCACTGTCACTGCCTCCGTCATAACGCCTGAGAAGCCTTCCTTTTTCATCTACCACAAAAAGAGTTTCTTTGCCGTTATCGGTCACAAGTGTATGGCTTTTCCCGTAGCGCATCTCAGCAACATAATTATAATTATAGCTGCTTCCCCAAAAAAGCATATCCGAATTTAGAATAACTATTGTTTCACATATAAAGGCGATAATGAAGATAATAATATGAAAATACAGTATCTTTTTCCTATCATTTAAATTAAGCTTCTTTTTCATAGTCTCTCCCGCTGTTATTTTATGGTCTTGCCGGCGTCATCCCCGGTTACCAAAATAAACTCCTCCGGTACTTCACTTTCATCCACTTCCTTAAGACTTAAATATTTAGTCTTAACATATCCTATAAATCCATGAAATTCTATTAAAGAATAGCTGTCATCATAATCAAGCACATACCCGACAGCTCCGTTTAGAATTCTTCTGATAACTTTTGCGTTTTTACTTGGCTTTTTCCTGACCAGAAGCCTTGAATCCACTCCGGTAACCTTATATTTATAATACTGCTTTATCTCTTCTTTGGTTTCCTCATCGTCAGATGTATCTTCTGGCGTTTCGGATGCTGTTATTTGTGATGCATCCTCTGCCACTTCAGATGTATCCTCTGGCGTTTCGTATAAATCTCCCTCTTCTTCCGTTATATCCTCTGTCTCTTTGGATATGTCTTCCTCCGCTGTATCTGTAAGTGCATCTTGCACAGTATCTTCTGCCGCTTCCGCATTTTCCAAAGCCGCATCTGCGGACTCTTCTTCGATTTTTACATCGGCCTCGTATACCTCTTCATTATCCGGCGCCTCTTCCGGCGATGACATATAAAAGTATATCCCGCCTGCTATATATAAGGCGGCAAAGGCTGCCGCTACCATCATTATTTTTTTCCCCATACTCTTATCCTTGTCTAAAAAAAATTTTTGTAGTATATTTATTTCATTGGCATATAAATGATTATATCACTTTTGCCCAAAATTTACGAGCCAAGCTTGCGGGGGATATGTTCTATGAAAAAAACATACATTCAAATTATATTACCATTAATTGCTGCCGTTTTATATCTGGTCTCTTTATATCTGTTTTTGCAGGGCCAGACTCTCGGCGGCATTATCCTTATAAGCATTCACGGCATTTTGCTTATCCTTTATGCGCTTTCTTTTGCGGATAAATCCACGGGCGAAATGCCGCAGGATATATCAGCAGATCCCGCCTCCGATAACATATCTTCCGATAATGATGACGCATTAGCGGAAAACGAAGCTGCTATAGAGCAGCTGAACAATAAAATATCCGAGCTTCAGGCCGCAAACGATGTACTTAAGATCTCGGTCTATGACCTTGAAAAAGAGCTCGGCGAGACCAAAAAAGCTCTCGAAGAGGCATCTGCTCTTTCCGAAGACGGCTGTATTTTGGATGAAGCGCCAAGTATTCTGCCCGATGTATCCGATAACCTCGAGGAAATAAATATAGTTTCCGTCGCAAAGGATGTCTCAAAAGAGTTTGCAGATGATGCCCTAAAGGCCGGTCTTACGATAAATATTTCAACCGATAAGGAAGATATCCTTGTAAAGGCCGACTCTTCAATGATCCGCACTCTATTTCGCAATATAGTGGATAACGCAATCAAATATATGAATACCCGCGGTAGCCTCATTATTACCATATCATCTATTGGCGATGATATCTTCGTCATCTGTAAGGATAACGGCGAAGGTCTTTCCGCCGAAGAAACAGATCATATATTTGAGCTCAATTATCAGGGTTCAAACCGTATCAGCGGCAATGGTCTCGGTCTCTATCAGGCCAAGGCCATAGTAAACTATTACGGTGGCATCATCTATGCCAAAAGTACTCCCGGAAACGGCATGGGCATTTATATCCAGCTTCCGACGGTTTAGATCATCGCTGAATATATCTGATCCTTTACTCCCATCATTCCGCATTTTACGCATTCTATATCTGCCGCCTCGGCAATATCTTTCATTGTGATATCGTGCTTTTGTGCGGCGGCCGTATATGCCGCAGCTATGGCGATATTCTTTATATTGCTTCCGGCTATCTCTGCCGCTTTTGCAAGCATGGCAAAATCCACATCCGCTCCCAAAGGAGCCTCCGGCGGAAAGGCTGCCTTCCAAAGAGCCTCCCTTGTCTTTAGATCCGGTATGCCTATCGGTATAAGAAAGGTCATGCGGCGTTTAAAAGCGTTGTCAAAATTCTGCAGATTGTTTGTCGCAAGTATCGACAGCCCACTGTATTCTTCTATTTTCTGCAAAAGAAAGGCTGTCTCGGCATTGGCATATTTATCATTGGATGAGTTTACCTCGGTACGCTTTGAAAACAGGGAATCCGCCTCATCAAAAAACAGTATTGCGTTGGAGTTTTTTGCCGCATCAAATACAAGGCTTAAATTTTTCTCGGTTTCCCCAATGTATTTGCTTGATATCTGAGCCATATCGATCCTGTAGATATCAAGTCCGAGTTCTCTGGCAAGCACCTGAGCCGCCATCGTTTTTCCGGTGCCCGGAGGTCCGTATAGGGTAATGGCCACTCCTCTTCCGTAGGGGAGCTTTTTGCCGAATCCAAAATCCTCGTTTACCCTGGTCTTGTATCTTATCCTGTCACATGCGATCTTTAAAAGCCTCTCGCTTTCCGGCGCAACAATAAGGTCATCCCATACAAACGGACTGCTTAATCTTTTGGCATTTTCGCCTATCCTTACTGCGCAAAGCATCCTTATCTGTTCCTCAAGAACGCTCTTTTCTATAACAGTCTTATCATCATTATTATCCCGGCATTTTACCACAGCCCCTGATACAGCCGCAAAAATACGCCCCGGAGTCATAACATACTTTGATATCAGTTCTCCCATATCTATTTGCTCGGAAAATACGGCGTTTTCTCTTATAAGAGCCTGCTGCCAGAGCATCTTTTGCTCTGATATATCAGCCTCCGGAAATTCTATGAGATAGTAGCTGTTTCCGAAAAGCGCCCGTTTTTTTTCATTGAGCGGTTTTTCGCTGCCTATTATCACTGCCTTTATATAGCTTTTGGCCAGTGTAAGCAGTGACAAAAACGCATCAGTATCTTCATTTTTATCATCTACCCCGTAAAAATAAACCATATCCTTAAAAAGCAGGGCTTTAATACAGATATCGCTTACTATCTTCTCCCTTAACGCACCATCGAGTGCCAAAAGCTTATTAACATCAGCCGCTATTACGTTGCAGCCCATGTCACGGCAGAGTTTCCCGAGAAGATATCTTCGCCCGCTGCCGCACGTGGCGCAAAGCTCTATTATGCCGCCATTATCTCCTTTAAGCGCGGCATTTAAATACAGCTTTATCTTTTCGTACTCTTCTTCTCTTGCAGTATATTCTTCACCTGCCGGCTCTATTATATAAGCACATCTTTTGACATCGCCCGATAGCTCGTTTATCCCACATGCATAGGACAGAGCCGCTCTGCCAAGCACAAGCGGTCTTGCCGCCTTTGTAAGAAGCACTCCGCCGGACGGTTCCAAAAGAATCCTGTTTAAATAGCTGTCACTTCTAAGCAGAATGGAAATATCGTTTTCTCCCTCCGAAAGAAAGAGCATCCCGATATCGTGACAGATACCACAGGTCGGTCTTTTTTCATTATCCGCTCCGGACAAAGTCTCAAATACATTCTCGTATTTGCGGTTTGCATCCGAAGCAAACGCCAAAAGAAAGGCAAGCATTTCCACAGGTTCTAAGTGCTCTTCCATAAAAAGCTCTGAAATGGGAAGCCCCGGCGAAAGAGATGATTTTTTAAGCAGTATCCTGAATATCTCTCTTATCTTTTCCCTGCCGTAAAAGCTGATATCTTCTCCTGTATAAAATGTATCATCACAGGCTTTAAATGCTATTCCCACAAAACCGCTCATGATATCCGGCGCATTTTGCACTATACCAAGGCTTAAATAAAGCAACATATCAACAAAATCCAGATACAGCCTTCTTTCTTCTAAGGCATTTTTATATGGTTTCTCATCAATATCAGAAAAAAATTCACTTATAAGCTTTTCGAGACTTTCCATAGTTTTCCCCATCTTTAATAAAATGTCTTTTCTTCTCCGAATATCATATCTCCATAAGGCTCGAAGTCCGCTCTGGTAAGTACGCCTCCGACCTTTACGAACTCAGATTGCACTGCCTGGAGATAGTGCTTCATATGTACCTTGCCGTCGCCGTATTCCGTGTCGGCCACTGCCAAAAAAGCGGCGTTTAAGATACAGTTTTTAATATTACCGCCGACGAGCTCATACTTTTCCGCAAGGAAATGTATGTCCACATCATCAGCAAGAGGAGTATCCTTGGGTATGGTTGTGGTCCAAAGCATCTCTCTTGTCTCCACATCCGGCTTTCTGAACTCTACTATGTATTTCATTCGTCTAAAGAACGCCGGGTCAATATTATGCTTGTAGTTTGTTGCAAGAACGGAAACTCCGTCATAAGCCTCCACTTCCTGCAAGAGCAGAGCCGTCTTGTTGTTGGCCGATGCCTGATTTGACCCTCCGTCATCTGCTCTTTTGGCAAAGAGGGTATCGCACTCGTCGAAAAAAAGTACAACATTACATTTTTTGGCCTCCCTGAATATCATAGAGATGGACTTTTCGGTTTCACCTACATATTTATCGATAACCTTTGAAAGATCAACTCTGTATAACTCTAAGTTAAGCTCATGCGCGATAACCTGGGCACACATGGATTTACCTGTACCTGGAGCTCCGAAAAGCAGCACCGAAAGTCCTCTGCCGTAAGGGTACTTTTTGGTATAATTCCATCCCTCATAGACATTTTGTCTGTATGTCATCTGGGCTATGGCTCTTTCTATCGCCTCTCTTTGGTCCGGAGACATTACAATATCTTCAAATCCAAAGCTTGCCTTTATCTTGGTGGCTTTTTGGGTAAGCTCCGAAGACATCTGGGCATAGCAACCTTTAAAAAGCTTGTCCCTTGATATGAGAATTTCCCTGTCCATGGTAGCAAGAGACCTCGCGTGATGGAGGGCTCCCTTTATCTTGCCGCAAGTAAAGAGGAATTTGGTAGCCATCTCCTTCATATCGATGTCTTGTTCAAGCTCATAGCCTTCCGCAAAAAATTCCCAGCATGCAATACGCTCGGAATTGGTAGGAGTCGGTATCTCAAGCTCCGTCACATCCTCTTTGGTTATCTCCTTCATCGTAAGCTGCTCTTTGGATATGCAAAATACCAATACGCCCTTGTCGGTAAGCTTTGAAAAGGCAAGATCCATATAGCCGTAGAATTTTTCCTTTTCGTCATCCCTGAATGAGAGCTCATCCAAAACGCAGCAGGCATTGGTAAGGATGCATTCCCTTGTAATAGCCCAGAGCGCTTTTTCGACAAACTGAAAATCATATACAAAAAGCTTTTTGCAGTTCATCGAGAGCGCTCTCATATTTTTTTCATTACAAAAATGTTTTATAAAAAACTTTCTTCCGCTTCCCTCATCGCCGTAATATGAAAATATCCTTACGCCCTCATCATAGGATATCTTCATTGCGTCAAGCTGACCTTCGTTTGCGAGTATGGGATTTAGATCGTCCGTATCAAGAAGCTTTATAAACCTGCTGTAGTTTTCGTCCGGTCTTAAGGGATTTTTGCCAAAGAGATAGTCTATTATCCTCTTATCAGGCGAGACTGCCGTGGAAAACGGCATTGCCGGCGATACCTTAAGGTCAAGTATCGGAAGGAGCTGTTCTAAGCAGACCGACATGTCTCCGTATGCACCCGTAATGGAAAATCTGTTTCCGAAATAAAGCTTGCCGGCGGATTCTATTGTGGGAGCGGGGATCGAGCCGCTCTCATTTACTATCTGAAATATACCGGCGTAATCTGTCTGGGTAGAAGAAAGTATACCACAGGCAAAGCAAAATATTGTAAAAGGATCAAATTCCATCTTTTGGCAAAGGGTATAAAATGGCATATTTACTCCATTTTCGCTTGCTTTATCCGCTGCCTTTTGTATGTTTAGAATTCTTTCATATAAATCTTCTGTTTCCTCTTTTACTTCGGTATCTTTTTCGGCATCATCAGCGCCAAAATCTCCCAAAAGACTCATAAGATCATCATCGTCATCAGAGAGGAGATCTTGATCCAGAGCGTCATCTTTCTTTATATCATCCCTGTTTTTAAATCTGCGTACTTTATCCTTTGCCGCATCAGATGCCAGCTCGAGATCCGGATAAAGCACGTTTTTATATCCGCCCTGTCCGTTTGAAAAAGTGGTCTTCATATTGTCAAGATATGAGTCCAGGGCTCTGTTTACGCAATCAAATATATGCGTCATATATTCATTATAGCTGCCGAAATTAAGATTATTTTCCAAAACTCTTCTCCTCCAAGGCTTCAGTCACCGCTTGTCTTAAAGATAGCTTTACGGTCAAATATGCTTTTTGCCGTATTTATTGACGAATCATCATCATTTGCAAAAACTCCCTTATCCTCGTTTAAAAAACGAAAGGCAGGTCTGTCCATATATGAGAGGCCCATATCATCTTCTTCTACGTCCTGCTGGATATCGTTTTCTCGTTTTTTTTGCCTGTTGTATTCTTTGGTCTCATTAAGCATTCTGTCCGTCAGTCTCATATATTTTTCTCCATGGTAAGAATATTTTGCCCATCCTTATATTCATACACCAGATTATCCATGAAATTTTTGGTCATAAATATCCCAAGCCCGCCTATGCTGCGCTCCTCTGCGCTTAAGGTAATATCCGGGTCTTCCTTTTCGAGCGGATTATATTCTGCTCCGCCGTCTTTAAATACTACCCTTATTCTCTTTGGCTCACTTAAAATATCCATACCCACATACGCCTCACCTGCTTTTCCCCCATAGGCATAGTGCGCGATATTAACAAAAATTTCCTCTGCAGATATAAGAACCGGAACAATGTTTTCCTCCGATGCTCCGTTTTCGCCCAGATATTCCCTGAGACTATCGAGCAAAGTATGAAGCGTATCATCGCTTGCCAAAAGTTTAAGTTCCCTCATTAAAAAATCTCCTCATCATAACACCTGACTTATCGGCTTTATTAGCTTTATCTCCCTAAAACCCTCTGTCAGAAAAACGGAGTCCTGAGTAGAAACCACTACAGTTATCCCCTGTGAATTGATTATCTTAAGCAGTCGTAAAATGCTCTCGGATGAATTCGGGTCAAGGTTTGCGGTAGGCTCATCTGCCAAAAGGATGTCAGGCTGGTTTATTATCGCCCTTGCAAGGCACACCTTTTGCTGCTCTCCTCCTGAAAGTTCGTCCGGCATCCTGTTTAAAAGCTCGGTAAGTCCGAGCAGCTTTGCGAGATTCCAGATCTTAAGGCGCGAATCCTTTTTCGGTGCGCCTATAACCATCCTCGCAAAAAATATATTCTCATAGACGCTTTTATCCCTAAGGAGCCTAAAGTCCTGAAAAATAGCTCCTATCTTTCTCCTGTAAAGAGGCACGCCGGCTGCCGGAATCTTTGAGACATCTTTGCCACCCACATAGATAGTTCCCTCATCGGGACTTTTTTCTAAAAGGAGCATGGAGATAAGGGTCGTTTTGCCGCTACCGCTTTCTCCGGTAAAAAGGGCAAACTCGCCTTTTTCTATCCTTGCCGAAAAGTCCGTAAATACTCTCGTCTGAGTATCAAAATATGTCTTTTTAATATGTCTGAACTCTATCATTATTCTATATCAAGTATTGATGCAAAGCCCGACATTTCAAACACCTGCATTACCGTAGGATGCACATTTCTGACTTTTAGGCTGCCGCCCTTGCTCTTTGCCGTCTTTTGTCCGAGAAGAAGAGCTCTAAGGCCGGCGCTCGACATATAAGCCACCTTTTCAATATCAAGTATCACGTTACCGGACTTCTGAAATGAGGTAAGGATGGTCTGCTGGAGTTCAGGTGCCGTTACGGTATCTACCTGTCCCTCCACCTCAAGCTTTATTGCGTCGTTTTCCTTTGTTTCAATAATGTTCATTTCTTTCTCCTTTATTCTTCTAAAATAACATCTTCCGATATATACATATCATCATCAAGGCTGCCGACCGTATCTCCCGAAAGCACGGCGTTCATATCAAGATATATCTCTCCGTCAATAGATGATGTGTCTTTTAGCTGGATAAGATGCAGCTTTGTCCTTATGGGTTTAAACTGTTCAAGAAGATACATCAGCTGATGTCTGTCACTTTCCGAAAGAGACTTTCTGATAAGTATATTTACATCATAGATCCCTCCGGGCACATTATCCTTTATTGCATCATCTTCCTTTTCAATATAAGATAAAACCGCGTTATTCTCAAGTATAATGACTTTTTCTCCGGTAACAATTTCTATTATGCGCTGCAAACACCCTTTTGTACCCTTTGTTTTGTTAAGGTTATACCCTTCTTTTACTATCTGCCTTTGGGCATCTTCGCTTAAGAAATCTCCCGAAAAATCTATGCCGAGCCATCCCGCATATATTGGCAAACACTCAGGCGGACAAGTATCTGCATTAAGCAGCTCCGGCAGACGGCTTATCTCATATTCGGTATCGTTGTATATTGACGAAAATACGGATAAAAACCTGTGGAAAAAGCTGTTTCTTTGCTTATATACAGCCGGAAAGACATCCATAAAATTGTCGCCTTTTTTATCGACTCTTAAGGTGCCTATATATCCTTCTCCCACACCTCTTATCTCAATCGCCAAAAACAGATACCTGCCGTTTAGATCGTAAAGCAATATATCATTTTTCCCGACATATCTTTTGCCGCCGCTCCGCAAAAGGATATTCTTTTTCCCTTCATCCGGCACGTTATCCGCTCTTAAGATGTCACCAACATTATAGGCAGTCCCGTCATCATTGTACCATGTATCGGAATCATATGCAGCCGCATAAACATATATGACCATATCCTCCGGCAGAGACATCTTAAATGAAAACCTTCCCCACTCGGAATCGTTTTCACCCGAATCTATTCTGTCAAAATATATGCGGTGAATACCTGTGTTTTCATCAAAATAAAGCCTTCCGTCCTCATCTCCGATATAAAATCCCGAAATATATGACCTCTCAAGGGTATTTTTCTTTATTGTATAATTTACTGCAGCCATATTCTTCCTCTAACTTTCAAATGTAACGGTTTCTATTCTGATATCTCCGGGATAAAGCAGGCAGTTTTTATCCGGCAGAATATCCGAATCCATGACCTTTGCTCCTGCGTATGATCTCGGACGAAGCGAAAGGTCGTATACATATTCCACACAGTCAAGCGCTTCTATTGCGTGGAACACCTCATCAAACTTTAATATGTCTCCGAAATTCTTATCGGAGCTTAAATAGTTTATCTTTTCTCTTATCGTCTCTTTAATACTCTCTTTGGTATTTTCATAGTGGAGCTTTACATATACCGTTGCCGTTACATTTACCGGCATATATACGGGCTGCAAAAGCTCGATCCTTGTCGCAAGCAGTCTTCTTTGTTCAAGCCTTTCTTTGATGATCTTTTTGTAAAGTTCTGAAAGAGGCGGAAAATCTTCATCCGTTCCCTCTTTTACGGCTATCTTTACCAGATTTCTGTCCTCGTCCATCTGTGCCTTTGCCTTGTGTATGCAAAGCCCCGGCGTTGAAAGCACGATTTTCTCGTAATCCTCCGCAGTAACCAAAGCATAGGGAGTCTCCATATCCGTAACAAAGCGTTTTCTGACATCTTCAAGCTTTTCTCTGTAGGCTCCCCCGGTGCCTTTTCCGGGATTGAAAAAAACTATATTTTCATCTATATCCCTGTTTTTGGGATCGGACCTTAGGATATTTCCCTCTCTTATATTGCCCTCGGGGCCTTTGGTAAGAGCTATGGCTCCTATAAAAAGATCTGCTCCTATAAATCTTCCGGCATCCTCTATTATGATCTTCCCGTCGTTTTCAAGGAGATGATAATAAAGGTCTCCATCTCCGTTTTTTTCGGGTCTTACAAAATCGTATATAAATCCGCCCTCGTTATCGGGCCTTTTGGCAACAATACAAAAGCTCTGATTTACAATATGGTTAAACGGAAGTTCTATTTCCTGATCATCAAATCCGAGCACTCTGCCAAGGGAGTACCTGCGCATTACCTCTTCGGTAAGTACCACAACCTTAACGCAGTCTCTTCCTCTTTCCGGTCCGAAATGCCTCCTTCTTTTATCGAATCTGACCTGTTTATGTCCGTAAGAAACATCCTCCAGGCTGTAATACCTGCCCTCCTGCGAAGCAGCGGGGCTGTATTCGTATCTTCTGAATGATTCTCCGGCTTTTTCCCTGCAAAATACATCTATGTATGCCTCCTCCGATATCTCCGAAAAAATATCAAGAGTGCCGGACTTATCGAAGCTGTGACACTCGCAAAGCGTATCCTTTTGCCATACTTCAAATAAAAAGCCCTCTACAGCCGTAACCTTCGGTCTTACATCATAGGCTGCTTTTTTTAGTCTCGCCCTTATCGCATAACCCTTTTCGGGCGCCTCTTCAAAGATTGCCGCCTCACCCGGCATCCACATCCTTATCTCCCCGCTCCCGGTAAAGGCGTTTGTATTATCGCGCACATCCATTTGGATCCATTTACCTTCGCAGTAGCATTCCCAGACCACATCGGCAAAAAGGTTCTCACTTCTTCCTTCTATGGGATTTCTGTTAAAACGCTTCTTAAGCTCAATATAAAAAGTCATTTCCTTTCCTTTTTCGGGCAGAGCGCTCGATACTATATAAAAGCAGTCTCCCTCCGAAGGATCCTCTCCGAATATAAGAGCCGGCACCTTTGTCTCTCTGTCAAAAAGGAAGCCAAAATCCGTATACTCCGAATTTTCTTTATGGCTTTTGCCGTATATACCTAAAATGCGCTGGTTTAAAAGAGGTATCTCACGATTTGTTTCAAATGTAAGATCTCCTATCCTGAATTTGTGATTGGCCGGGATCGTTACCTTTTCCTTCACACCTCTTGCCGAAAGCAAAAGTCTCGCCG
>CAJOOU010000130.1 GCA_905236735.1 uncultured Eubacterium sp.
CAATGATGTCTGTAGCTCACCTGGACCATACCAAACTTCGCCATGGTGAGGTACTCAATATAAGAATGAATCCCGACTCCGTAGATACGCCTGAAAAACTTGAAAAGTTTAAGAGCCTTATAAAATCATACTGCAGCGAAGGAGGATTTCTTGTGCAGTTTAATATTGTTTCGACAGAAACGCTTAGGGATGCTCAGGTCAATCCTGATGCTCACAGAGACCTTGTAGTACGAGTAGCTACCTATGCCGCTTATTTTGTAGAGCTTGGCAAAGAGTTGCAGGATGATATAATTCATAGATTGGAAATGCAGGAATGCTAAAAGAAAAATCAGAAAAAGCAAATATATTTAATATAGTACACGGTTCATTTGTGGACGGATGGGGCATAAGGACGACAGTCTTTTTAAAAGGCTGTCCTTTGCGCTGCATCTGGTGTTGCAATCCGGAGAGCCAGCTGATGAAGCCGGAACTTCAGTATATAGAAGAACATTGCGACGGCTGTGGCAGATGTATTGATAAATGTCCTAAAGGAGCGATTATTCAGGTCTGTCCGGGCGAAAAGGTCAGTATAGACAGAGGCAGGTGTGACGGATGCGGAAAGTGCGAGAAGGTGTGCTGGCCGGGAGCGTTTAATATATGGGGGAAGGAAAGAAGCGCTGAGGATGTTTTTGCGGAATGCCTGCGTGATGAAAAGTTTTATAAAGAGTCCGGGGGAGGAGTGACTTTAAGCGGCGGAGAGGCGACTCTCTGGCCGCTGTTTTGCCTTGAGATGATAGAAAGATGCCACGAAAGAGATATTCATGTGGCGCTTGATACCTGCGGATATATCACGACGGATGAGGGGATGGAGGTATTTAAAAATGCAGACACCCTGCTTTTTGATATAAAGGGGCTTGCGCCTGATGTGCATAAGAAAAATACCGGAAAAAGCAATGAGATTATCCTGAAAAATCTTTATCTGGCGGAAGAACTCGGCAAAGATGTGATTGTGCGATATCCGGTAATACCTAATCACAATATGGATGAGGCTCCTGATATTGCAAAACTTTTGTCAGGGCTGAAATGCGTTCATCGGGTGGATATTATCCCATTTCATAAATTCGGGGGAGGAAAGTATAGTCAGCTCGGAAGAGTCTATGATATAGATGAGGATACTCTTACCAAAGAGGCACAGGACGCTCTGGTTAAAATGTTTGAAGAGAGAGGACTTAAAGTACAGCTGGGAGGATGACGGAAAGATCGGGCAAAAAACTTATACCGCTTATAGTAAAAGGAGCGCGACAAGGGAAGGGAAGATTATATGTTTTTATATCTGGCTATGATAGATGAGCCATCTGATAAGGAAAAATTCATTGATATATATGAAACCTATTTTAATCTTATGTATAGTGTTGCATTTGATAAAACAAATGATAGATATATATCGCAGGATATTGTACAGGAGGCATTTATATCAATTGCAAAAAATATAAAAAAAATTGAAAATCCATGTAGTAAAACCAAAAATCTTTGCGTACTTATAGTTAGAAACAAATGTATTGATTATTTCAGAAGAACAAAAGATGGATTAGGAATTATAAGTATTGAAACAGTTGCTGAGACGGTACCGGGAAATAATTCGCCATTGGAGAAGTTGGAAACAGAAGAAAATTTAGAACAAGTTATAAGGGCAATGGAAATGCTTGGGGAAGATGAGCGGATTATTATACAAATGAGATATTTTCACGAATATACGCAGAGAGAAATCGCAAGGATTCTTGACATAACACCTAAAAAAGTCAATATGAAACTTTTTAGAGCAAAGAAAAAACTTATTGATATTTTGGGGGAGGGATGATTATGGGAAATGAAAAAATGATAAAAAAGGCAGTGGAAATTTACACGACCAGAGAAATTAAATCATATGATAGATTTTTAGACAGAAATCCAAATAGTATTTCTGGAAATCAGCTTAGAACGGATGCGCTAAGAATATGGAATAATGTATCGGGTAGAAAGAATTTGCAAATCTTTAAGAATGTTACGGCTGCGACAATTGCAATTCTTTTATTTGGCGGGACTTTATTGTTAAGCAGTAATCCAATAAGTGCAGCTTTTTTAACATTTTACTTTAATCTAAATTCGGAATATATAGAGTTTGTATATAATTCAGAAGTAGAGAAGGAATTTGTTTCTTATTTTTATCCTCTTGTTCCGGACGAAATTGGGAATGATGTTAGGATAACATCAGAGCAGATTTCGGGGACATCAAGGGACGCTGTTTATATAGACGCGGATGGTTACGGATTTAATTATTCAGCAGTATTTATTGATAACAGCCTTAAAGATATCATGTTTGGGGATTACGAATTTATATATGAAACCATAGGTGATAAGGATTGTATGATAGCTTATGAGGAAACCTATATTTACATTTTTTGGGAAGAAAATGATATAAGATATGAAATCTCGTCTGACACATACGACTTGGAGAAACTTGAGGAAATAGTGAATTCCATGAGGCAGGGAAAACATAAAGAGCTGCCGGATGAGATAGACATAAATCTGCCAAACGGATACGAACTGAGCAATGCTGTCTATAGCTATGATACGGCGGAATATGTTTATACAAAGATGGTAAAGGATGAAATTAAGACCCTAACGGTTGAGGTTATAATAAAGCCTGAGGCTTATAAGAACGATTTAGATGATTCCTATGCAATAAAATGGTCTTATGGCAAGCAGGAATATTTGTTATTTGATGAGGGAGATAATATTACTGAAGCATATTGGGAAGGTGACAAAATGGCATATATTATAAGTGCAGATAGTGAAAGTGTTTCTGTTATAAAAAATATTTTAAAAAAAATTAATATAATTTGGTAGTAAAAACAGGATATCCTTCGTATATATATATATATGAAGGACATTTGTTATGACAGGGAAGGGAGGATATTAATAGTATGCAAATGCCTTCAAATAAACAATTATATGGAGGAACTTAAAAGTGAAGAAAAAGTTTATAATCGGTATGCTGGGGCTGTGTATGGCGTTGAACAGCGCTACAGGGATCGTATGGGCAGATGAAATGGAATGTGTGGACAGAAGCATATACAGTGACAGTGAAGAAATTATATTTCATCCGGCTTACATAACCGGCAGCAGTATTTTGCTTAGCCATAGCGGAAATACATGGTGTATGACGGCTACAGGTGACTCAAATGTAACGAAAATATCGGCCACATTAACACTGTACAAAAAGGTGGGCAATGCTTATGTGAAGCAGACCTCATGGAGTAACACAGCTTCTGTGAGTACAATGAGGCTGTCAGGAACTTATGCGACAAGCAGCGGAACCTATAAACTTGAGGCTAAAGTTGTGAGCTATCAGGGCACGAATAGCAGAACGGTATCTAAAACCAAAACATTTGAGCTATAGTAAAAAAGCAGGATATAAGAATGGCACAACAAAATTCCAAAGAACTACTATATTGAATTTTAAATATAGTTTAAATGGAATGATAGGATATGTCGCTAGGCGGTAAAAGAAAAATTTCAAAAGGAGAGTAAAGAAAATGAATAAAAAATTGATTGTAGCAATACTTAGTTTATGTATGGTGTTTACAGTAATGGCGCAGCCGGTTTGGGCTGGGGACGATGAGGAAATCTATCAGAAAATATCGGATACATTTGGAATGCCAATTGAAGATATTGAAGGAATTGAATTATCAGAACTATCATACATGGTAGAGGATATAGAAAACGGTGCTGAAGTTGTAGGAGAAGATACTGTTTTTGTAAAGATTACGGAAAGCAGAAAGGGTATTTATGAAATGGAGGAGTATACGGAAGATGAGGCTGTTAAAGAGCATGTATATGCGCCAATTTCGTATTCTATTAGCTCAACTGCAACAGATTCAACATCATGGATGAAAATTAAATCAATACTTTTGTCGGTTGATAGCACACATGGAGCAGCAGCGCTTAATGCTGAATGGATTAATACGCCATCATTTAGACTATGTGACATCATGGGAATACATTTAAAGTATGGTGATGTTGTAAGAAATACAGGATATGGCTATTTTATATGTAAATATAATCAGAATGGGACAATAAAATCAAAGAGAACCAGCATATCGAATTTTAAGTATAGTACAAGTGGAATGACAGGACATGCTAGACTATATAATCCAACTGACTATCCAGTTGTTGGTGACACAGGATACTTATACTGTAGATTTGAAAAAACTGGTTCGAGGGAGGCTATTGACACGAGTTATTGGCATCAGCAGTTAAGATTAAACTTGAATCCGACTATTTCTATAGGTGCGACAGAAATAACAATAAGTCCTTCGGTTGGGGTTACATATAGTGAAGCACAAGGATATGTGATTGAAAATTGGTAAGTTGAGGAAAAATTATGTGGTTAATAATATTAGGAATTATAGTGTTAATTGCTTTATTGGTGGTGCCGAGCATGGTGTTATATGAGGAGTTAAAGTTTATGGAGGAAAAAGTTGATAAGCTGCTCGAAAAAGAAGGCTTGCTTGAACCGACCAACAAAGAGGAGAGTTTAGAATGAATATATTTACAGGTATAAATATGATGTTATACTGGCTCAAGGAGTCTATAGGATTGGCTTTTTATCTAAGCGGAATAGTGTTTTTTGTAATGTATATAAAAAATAATTACAAAAAGAATGATGGTCCACGGGAGAAGATTGAGGAATCTGCTACTAAGAATAAAGCTGAATAAAAGCGGATGTGTCAGGCGGTTAGCCGCCTGACATGCCGCTAAGCGGTAAAAGAAAAATTTCAACAGGAGAGTA
>CAJOOU010000131.1 GCA_905236735.1 uncultured Eubacterium sp.
AGGCAGGTCTTTGTGTAAGCGAATACGAAGAAAAAAATCCCCAACTGCTTCATGCAAAAGCAGGAAGCGTCCTTGCCAGAACACAGTACGCAGTAGAAGACGAGGAGATTCTGCATGCTGTTTTGGTTCATACCACAGGATGCGTAGGAATGAGCCTTCTTGATAAAATTATTTTTATTGCTGATTATATAGAACCGGGTAGATATGTGCAGGAACATCTTAAAGAACTCAGGAAACTGGCTTTTACTGATTTGGATGAATGTCTTTTGCATATTCTGATAGATACGGTTGAGTATCTGGAAAACAGCGGGAAAATAATTGACCCGACAACAAAGGAAACCTATGAATTTTACGCCAGGATTATTGAATATAAACCTTATTAACCGGGAGGATATATGGATTCATTAAACAAACTTAAAATTATTTACAAGGCACTTGATGACAAGCAGGCAATAGATATAAAAATGATAGACATCAGTAAAATATCCTATATTGCCGATTATTTCATAATTGCGTCTGCATCCAATGTTAATCAGATGCAGGCGTTTATTGACAATATTGAAACCGAGCTTATGAAAGAAAAGGTACATCTTCCGAAAATTGAAGGAAAAAGAGATTCATCATGGATACTCATGGATTTTGGTGATATTGTGGTCAACCTTTTCCTTGATGAAGAAAGAGGCTTTTACGATATAGAAAAGCTCTGGAGAGACGGAGAATATGTAGAATTATAAAGAAAAAGGAGTTTCATTTTGAAACTCCTTTTGACTTTAGAAAAATCTGAATACACCGAAAACCTTGCCGAGTATCTCGACGCTGTCTACTATAATCGGATCCATATTATCGTTTTCCGGCTGAAGTCTGTAGTGGCCGTCTTCTTTATAGAAGGTCTTTACAGTCGCAGAATCATCTACGAGAGCCACCACCATATCACCGTTGTTGGCCGTGGTCTGCCTTTTGACGAGAATATTGTCGCCACTGCATATACCGGCATTAATCATACTTTCGCCCTTTACTTTAAGCATAAAGGTCTCTTCATTAGGCATATATTCTACCGGGATGGGGAAGTAGTTTTCAATGTTTTCGGTGGCAAGAATGGGCTCCCCAGCAGCAACACGGCCGACCATGGGAACATTGACAACCTCCCTTCGGGTAAGGTTGAACTCGTCATCCATAATCTCTATAGCTCTCGGCTTTGCAGGGTCTCTTCTGATAAATCCGTTTTTCTCGAGAGTTTCAAGGTGAGCATGAACGGAAGAAGTGGACTTTAACCGGACAGCTTCACCGATTTCCCTAACCGAAGGCGGATAGCCCCTCGATATAATCTCACTTTTTATATATTCAAGTATCTCAGATTGTTTAGGGGTAATTTTACCTTTAGCCATCAGAATATCCTCCTTAATACAAATAAACTTTTTTAATTTACCGGAACCTCTTCTGGAAACCGATAATCAATATATCGTAATTATAACACAGGCCATATACAAAAGCAAACAAATATTCCGAAATCTTGTTCGAAAAACTATTGACAAACAGTTGTTCCTGTATTAATATACTCTCAAACAGATGTTCACGAACATTTTATCGAGTACAGATATGGGAGGATGTTTTTTATGAGCAGAACAAATATTTTTTCATTTTTAATAGTCACAGCAATTATTATTTCCGTAGTTTTACTTTCCGGAAAGGTTATAATGGCAAACAGTACAGCCGGAGCGGGGCATGATAGAATTAAATGCTATACCACGGTTGAAATAGAGCCGGGAGACACCCTTTCGTCCATAGCAAAAGAATATATATCTTCGGAATATTCCGGAGCGGATGAATACATAGATGAGGTAATATCATTAAATCATCTTACCTCTACCAGGATTATTGCCGGAGAATATATTGCAGTTCCTTATTATACGGACTCTTTTACCGAGTGAGTTTCTTTTAGCGGGGCTTTGCCTGATTGACTCCGCCCGTCCTTATAGTATATACTTAAAAACTGTAAACGGGGCATATAATCAGCCCCGTAACAAGGACGGTTATTATGGATTTTTTGCCAATCAGTAAAAAGGATATGGAAAAGCGTGATATAACTCAGCTTGATTTCGTATATATATGTGGCGATGCCTATGTGGATCATCCGAGTTTCGGGTGTGCCATTATATGCAGGATTCTCGAATCCCGCGGATATACTGTAGGTATAATAGCGCAGCCGGATTATAAAAACGCAGACAGTATTACCGTTTTGGGTGAGCCTAAATACGCTTTTCTTGTCTCATCCGGTAATATGGATTCCATGGTTAATCATTATACCGTATCCCGAAAAAGGAGAAAAAATGATGCCTTCAGTCCCGGTGGTAAGATGGGACTTCGTCCGGATTATGCAGTTATTGTATACTGCAATCTCATCAAACAAAGGTACAAAGAAACACCGATAGTCATAGGCGGCATCGAGAGTTCATTAAGAAGGCTCGGACATTATGATTACTGGTCTGACAAGGTCAGGCGCTCCATACTTCTTGATTCGGGCGCGGATATTATATCCTATGGGATGGGAGAGCACAGTATAGTTGAAATAGCCGACGCTCTATCGAGCGGAATTGCCGTTAAAGATATTACATATATTGACGGTACGGTTTACAAAACCAGAAAAGAAGATGATATTTATGATGCAATCCGGCTTCCTGATTTCGAAAAAATAAAGACAGATAAAAAAGAATATGCCAGAAGTTTTTATATTCAGTATCAAAACACCGATCCCTTCAGCGCTCACAGACTCTATGAGACATATGACGGCAGCCTTTTTGTGGTGCAGAACCCTCCGTCAAAACCGCTAAGCACGATGGAGATGGATGATGTCTATGAGCTTGATTTTATGAGGGATTACCATCCCATATATAAAAAAAGCGGAGGAGTGCCTGCTCTATCGGAAATCAAGTTTTCACTTACTTCAAACAGAGGGTGTTTTGGCAGTTGTAACTTTTGCGCACTTTCGTTTCATCAGGGCAGAATAATACAGTCAAGGAGCCATGAGTCTATTTTAAGAGAGGCTCAAAAATGTATCGAAGATATTGATTTTAAGGGATATATTCATGATGTTGGAGGACCGACTGCTGATTTCAGACGACCGGCCTGCGATAAACAGTTAAAAGTGGGCAGTTGTAAAAAGAGACAGTGTCTGTTTCCGCAGCCTTGTCCGAATTTAAAAGCCGATCACAAGGATTATGTGTCGCTTCTAAAAAAACTAAGAGCCCTGCCAAAGGTTAAAAAGGTATTTGTCCGTTCAGGCATAAGATATGACTATGTTATGCAGGATAAGGATGATACTTTTTTAAATGAATTATGCAAACATCATATAAGCGGACAGCTGAGGGTGGCGCCCGAACATGTTTCGGATAATGTACTTAAATATATGGGGAAACCGGCTATAGAAGTTTATAACGGATTTTCAAAGAAATTCTACAGTATAAATAAAAAGCTGGGCAGGAAGCAGTATATAGTTCCGTATCTTATGTCATCTCATCCTGGCAGTACCTTAAAGGATGCAATTATGCTTGCCGAATATGTCAGGGATTTGGGATATATGCCGGAACAGGTACAGGATTTTTATCCTACTCCGGGAACTATTTCTACCTGTATGTACTATACCGGATATGATCCGGCAACAATGAAAAAGGTATATGTTGCAAAGTCTCCTCATGAAAAAGCAATTCAGAGGGCTTTGATACAGTACCGCAACCCCGAAAATTATGAGCTTGTTAAAGAAGCTCTTATAAAAGAAGGCAGGCAGGATTTAATAGGCTTCGATAAGAAATGTCTTATACCGCCGAGAAAGATTAGAGGCGGAAAAAAACATATCAAAACCGTAAAAAAATCTCCCTCAAGATGAGGGAGATTTTTTTACAGATGCCATATTTCGTTATTGTACTCCGAAATGGTCCTGTCTGATGAAAAGTATCCTGAATTTGCTATATTTACAAGGCATCTTCTGGACCAGTCTAAAGGATCGTTTGCATAATCAAATATGGCCTGGGTCTTTCTGACAACATAGGCATTAAAATCGGGCAGTGTCTGGAAGTAGTCTTTGTTTAGTATTTCGTTTTTGAGTCTTTCAAGATTTTCACGCGTACCCTGCTGCATCATCTCCGGACCTGTCAGAAAATCTATGGCCTTTCTGATATTCATATCGTTTTCATAATAATCCATAGGTCTGTATATATTGGTTTTATACTTATTTATGACTGTATCTGAGCTTTCACCGAATATATAAATGTTTTCCCTTCCTACTTTCTGGGCTATTTCGACATTTGCTCCGTCAAGAGTACCTAAGGTAAGGGCTCCGTTAAGCATAAACTTCATATTACCGGTACCTGAGGCCTCTTTTGATGCG
>CAJOOU010000132.1 GCA_905236735.1 uncultured Eubacterium sp.
AACCCGGGAGAAATTGTCGGAGCAGGCATTGACATTTATATAAAACTATTGTATATTTACATAGTTGCATAAGAGATATGCTGCCTTGGCTCAGTCGGTAGAGCGTCGCCTTGGTAAGGCGGAGGTCGGCGGTTCAAGTCCGCTAGGCAGCTCTTTACGAAAACCCGGTTTTTACACCGGGTTTTTTATACAATAAATATACCTTAAAAAGAGGTGAAAGTTATGAATATGCTCGAAGGAAGCATAGGAGATAAGATAATAAAGTTTGTAATCCCGCTGGCAATCACAGGTATACTGCAGCAGCTTTTTAACGCTGCCGATGTAATGGTAATAGGGCAGTTCGCCGGCAAAAGCGCCATGGCTGCCGTGGGCTCGAATGCGCCTGTCATAAATATTATGATCTGCCTTTTTATAGGTGTATCTGTGGGAGCCAATGTAGTTATAGCCAGATACATAGGGCAGGCGAGGGCAGATAAGGTAAATGACGCAGTCCACACTTCTATATTGTTTGCCATAGTTAGTGGCGTATTTATAGCCCTTGTCGGACAGGTATTGGCCTCTCCGATGCTTCACGCCATGTCGGTGCCGGATGAGGTGTTCCCGATGGCGGTCACATATCTGAGGATATATATGGGAGGTATGCCGGTAATATTATTATACAACTTTGAGTCAGCCATATTCAGGAGCAGCGGCGATACCAGAACTCCGCTAATCTGTCTGGTAATATCGGGAATAATAAATGTGGTCCTTAACCTTTTTTTCGTTATAGTAATGCAGATGAGCGTGGCGGGAGTTGCCATAGCGACGGTTACGGCAAACTTTATCAGTTCGCTTTTGCTTTTCATCTTTCTGACGAAAAAAGAGGGCATGCTTAAGGTGGATGTAAAAAAACTCAGGATAAATCCGGATGTGCTCAAAATAATGCTGAAGATAGGTATACCTGCCGGACTGCAGGGCGGAGTATTCTCGCTCTCCAATCTATGTATCCAGAGTGCGATAAACTCCCTTGGCGAAGATGTTATGGCGGCATCAAGTGCGGCACTTAATATAGAAATTATCATATATTATATAGTTAACTCATTCGGTCAGGCGGCTACGACATTTGTCGGACAAAACTACGGAGCCGGTAATATAAAAAGATGCCGCAGGATTACCGGGACAGCTCTTTTGCAAAACATAATATTTACCGTAACCGTATCACTTATCATACTTGCGGCGGGAAAGTTTTTACTCCGTTTGTTTAATTCGGATACGCAGGTAATAGAATACGGTTATATCAGATTAAAATTCATACTCGCAGCCGAAGGACTCACATCTGTGATGGAGACTCTTTCGGGTGCCATGAGGGGATACGGCAAATCGCTTGTACCGGCAGTCACCACCTTTGCGGGAGTGTGCGGAATAAGGATAGTATGGGTATATACGGTGTTTAAGGGACTCGGCACATATGCGTCTCTTATCAGCGTCTATCCCATCAGCTGGGCGGTAACGGCGGCCGCGCTTATACTCGCATACTATCTGGCGAGGCCGAAGACGGCATAAAAGGGGGAGTATTTATAAACAAAAGAAGTATTGGGGACAGGTATGAGGAACTCGCGGTAAGATATCTTTTAAAACAGAGGTATAAAATCATCTTCAGAAACTACAGATGTAAAATAGGAGAGATTGATATCATAGCCCGGGATGGCAGGTACTATGTATTTGTTGAGGTTAAATACCGTAAATCTTTAAGAGGAGGAGACCCGGCGCTTGCTGTGGATTATAAAAAACAGGTGACAATAAGCCGGGTGGCGCAGCAGTTTCTCATAAGCAAAAAGATAGGGCTGAGCGTGCCCTGCAGGTTTGATGTGATCACATTTACCGGAGAGGATATAAGGCATATTAAAAATGCCTTTCCGGGAAGGAGATAGGTGCTCATTTCCTTGAGAATTAAGTGATAATATGTTAGAATACTCTTTGATTGTGAATAAAAGGAGATAGAAGAATTGAGTAAAGTAGCTGTTTTGACAGATTCCAACAGCGGTATTACGCAAAGTGAAGCCAAGGAGATGGGCGTTTTTGTTTTGCCTATGCCGTTTTATATTAACGAAAAGCTGTATTTTGAAGATATAGACTTGTCCCAGGAGCAGTTTTACGAGCTTTTGGAGGATGATGCAGCGGAGATTACCACATCGATGCCTGCGCCGGGAGATACAATAGATACATGGAAAAAAATCCTGGAGGATTATTATGATGAGATTGTATATATCCCGATGTCGAGCGGGCTTTCGAGCTCGTGCGCTACGGCAATAAGCCTGTCGGAAGAAGAGGAGTTTGCCGGAAAGGTACATGTGGTAAATAACCAGAGGATATCCGTTACTATGAGGCGTTCGGTGCTTGATGCTCTAAGGCTGGCACAGGAGGGCAAATCCGGAGCCGAAATCAAAAAGATTCTTGAAGATGACAGATTTAATTCGAGCATCTATATTACAGTGGATACATTAAAATACCTTAAAAAGGGCGGCAGACTCACACCGGCCGTGGCGGCGCTTGCCACACTGCTTAAAATAAAGCCGGTGCTTCAGATACAGGGTGAAAGACTTGATACATTTTCAAAGGCGCGCACTATGAAGCAGGCCAAGCAGATAATGATTGATGCTTTAAAAAGCGATATAGAAAAGCGTTTCGGAAATGACGCAGACGGGTGCTATATAGATATGGCATATACCAAAGACAGAGAGTCGGCGCTTTTGTTAAAAGAAGAACTTGAGGCACAGTTCCCGGGACATGATATTATGCTTAATCCTCTTTCATTAAGCGTTTCCTGCCATATAGGACCGGGCTCTTTGGCTTGCACAGTAACCAAAAAACTTTAAGACCGCAGACGGGGAATAAACGGAGGATAATTATGGGAAACAGCGATAGGGAAAAAATTGAACTTGACAGGGAGCTTGAAGCCCAGTCCAAACAGCAGGTGGCAACTGAAATCGGTACTTATATCAGAATCATCATTATAGCGATTATTTTCGCAATAATACTGTTTCAGGTGATTTTTATAAATGCATTTGTACCGAGCGGTTCGATGGAAAGTACGATTGATGCGGAGACTCATCTTATCGGATACAGGCTCGCATATCTTTTTGAGGAGCCTGAGCGTGGAGATATAGTGGTATTTAAATATCCTGTAAACGAGGATGATAAATACATTAAAAGAATTATCGGCCTCCCGGGAGAGACGGTGGAGATATCAGACGGAAACATATACATAGACGGCACACTTCTTGAAGAAGGTTATCTGACAGAGGAGTGGACGAGCTATAACGACGGATATTATTACGAGGTGCCGGAGGATTCGTATCTTTTACTCGGAGATAACAGGTCGGTTTCGCTGGATTCGAGGTTCTGGGCTTCGGAGGCCATATCGGAGGGACTTGCAGATACCGAAGAAGAGGCGGTTTCGTACAGCTTTGTGACAAGGGAGCAGATAGTTGCCAAGGCGCTTTTTGCTTTCTGGCCAAAGATATATAAGATAGAGGACTATGATTATTAAAAAAATGCTCAGTCAGTTTTTCTGACTGAGCGTTTTTATCTTATTTTATAATTCTCTATGATCAAATACGCGCTGGGTTTTCTTCTCGGAGCGTGGGAGAGTACCTACAGGTACCACGGTAACTCTTGGCGTTACGCTCATCTTGGATTTCATTGCTTCCTTTATGTGCCGGGCCGTGCGCTCAAAGTTGACGCGTCCTTCGGCTTCGGCCGTAATGAGGATGACATCCCTGCCGGTTTCTTCGTCGTGGGCAATGTTAATATTGTATTCGCTTGATACTCCGTCTATCTGGCCGAGGAGTTCTTCGACCTGGCTCGGGAACATATTCACTCCGTGTACCTTAAACATATCGTCGCTCCTGCCGCGGATAATATCGAGTCTGGGGTGAGAGCATCCGCATGGGCACTCTCCGGGTATGATGCGGGAGAGGTCGTGTGTACGGAAACGGATGAGAGGAGCGCCTTCTTTAACGAGGGTAGTGATAACGATTTCGCCTTCTTCGCCGTCTTTTACAGGCTTTCCTGTCACCGGGTCAATTATTTCTATATAAATAAAGTCGTCCCAATAGTGCATACCATCCTGCTTGTCGCAGTTTATACCTATACCCGGTCCGTAGATTTCTGTAAGTCCGTAGATATCGTAGAGCTCTATGCCGAGTTTTTCCCTGATGTATTCCCTCTTTTTTTCGCTCCATCTTTCAGAGCCTATTACGCCTTTTTTGAGATGAATGTCGCCTTTCATACCGCGTTTATCTATCTCTTCGGCAAGTAGCAGGGCATAAGAAGATGTGGCGCATAATACGGTTGCCTTCAAATCCACCATCATCTGAAGCTGTTTTTCGGTGTTGCCCGGTCCCATAGGGATGGCCATGGCACCGAGTTTTTCGGCTCCTGCCTGAAATCCTATGCCGGCAGTCCAAAGCCCGTATCCCGGGGTAATCTGCAGTCTGTCGTTTGGGGTGATGCCGGCTGTCTCATAGCAGCGGGCAAACATGATGGCCCAGTCGTCCACATCCTTTGCGCTGTAAGGTATGATAACAGGTTTGCCGGTCGTACCCGAAGAAGAATGTATTCTTACAACTTCCTCGTCGGGGATGGCCTGTATACCGAGAGGATAGGCATTGCGCAGATCCGCCTTGCTGGAAAACGGGAGCTTTTCAAAGTCCTCTGTGGTATTGACTCCGGATATGCCCATATCCCTGTAGAGCTTTCCGTAGTAGCTGTCTGTTTTGATGAGCCGTTTGATTTGGGCATCTATCTGCCCGAGCTGTGTTTTGCTTGGTTTCATTTTTCCCTCCTGTTGTGTATTATTTTCCCAGATTGTATCCTGTCTCAAAGGCTTTGAGATTTATGTCGGTAAATTTGGCCGGAACGGTTTTTTTGATTTCTTCGGTAATGGTTTCTTTTTCTATCATAAGCCGGCCGCTGCCTGATGCAGCACCCAAAAGCAGGATGTTTAAAAATTTGATGGAGCCAAGTCTGCTGCACTCTGCAGGTCCGTCCACAAATATGCAGGAATGGTTTTTACCTAAATAATCTATCATATCATCTGCTTTATATCCTGAGGGGCTGAGCGCTTCTCCAGCCGGAATGGTGGCTGCGGTATTTACTATGGCTATACCGCCTTCTTTTAAATAAGAAATATTTCTTACTACCTCCGCCGGCTCAAATCCTAGCAGTATGTCCGCATGTCCTTTCCGTATGAGGGGAGAATACACATCAGAGCCTATTCTTACATGACTGGTCACGCTGCCTCCGCGCTGCGCCATACCTATTGTTTCGGCGCTTCTTACGGGAAGGTTTTGTGACATGGCTGAGGCAGCAATGATTTTGGAGGCAAGGACGGTGCCCTGACCGCCAACTCCGCAGATTAGTATATCCTGATTCATTATTCTACCTCCTTTATCGCATCAAAGGGACAAACCTGAGCGCAAAGATTACATCCGGTGCAAAGCGAGGTGTCGGTGTGCATTTTGCCGTCTTTAAATACAAGGGCAGGGCAGCCGATTTCCCTTATACATTTTTTACATCCGGTGCAGTCTGCTGTAATGGTGCATTTCTTTTCGGATTTTTCTATGGCTATGCAGGGGGATTTAAATATAATGGCCTTTACCCCCTTAAGAAGCGCACAGCTTTTTATTGTGTTTTGTGCCTTTTCAAGGTCAAGAGGATTTACAGTCTCAATCTTTTTAACACCTATCCCCTTTAAAATATTTTCAATACTGATTTTAGCTGTTACATGTCCCATCATATTTCTGCCGGTACCCGGGTGCGGCTGGTGTCCGGTCATAGCTGTTGTGGAATTGTCTAAAATACAGACAATAATGTCTGCTTCGTTATATACGGCATTTACCACTCCCGTCATACCTGAGGCAAAGAAGGTGGAGTCTCCTATAAAGGCAAAGCTGACAGCCTCCGGGTCAGTGTGGGCAAAGCCCTGAGCCATGGTGATGCCGGCCCCCATACACAGGCAGGTATCTACCATATCAAGGGGCATGGCATTTCCTAAGGTGTAGCACCCTATATCTCCGCAGTAGTATGCCTTTTTACCTTTCATAGCAGTTTTAACCGCATAAAAGGATGCCCTGTGAGGACAGCCAGCACAAAGCATGGGCGGTCTTTTGGGAAGGGGTGGCAGTGTGGCAGCCGGAGCTGATGTCGCAGGGGCTTTACCGAGATATTTATCCAGAATATCCCCTATAATATCCGAACTGTTTTCACCCATAGCCGGGACATGCCCGGTAAGCTTGCCGTATACCTTAAGAGGCAGATGGTGTTTGCCGGCAAGTTTTAAAATCTGTTCTTCGAGATAGGGACTAAGCTCCTCTAAACAGAGTATCTCCGCGGCTCCGGATATGGATTCCAAAATAAATTTCTCCGGCAGAGGGTAGGCAGTCGCTATCCTTATAAGACGGATGTCCGGACGGTCTTTAAGATACTCCTTTGCATACATATAGCTGATGCCGCTTGCAAGTACCGCCTTTTTAGATGACGGGTTTTCGCAGGTATTATATTCAAAGGTAGAAAAATCCTCTCCGATGCGGACATTTCTCTCCTCTATCATACCGTGGTTTTGGTGGGACAGTCTTGGGAAGATAACCCACTTTTCGGAGTCTTTTACAAATCCCTCATAATGGTGGGGAGCATAGCTCTCGGCTGCCTCTGCTACTGAGTAGGCATGACAGACTCTGGTGGTGGGGCGAAAGAGTACAGGAGTGTGGTATTTTTCCGAATACTCGAAAGCTTTGATTATCATATCGCCGGCTTCCTCCGGAGATGAAGGGTCAAATACGGGGATACGGGCAAAGTCCGCAAACCTTCTTGTGTCCTGCTCTGTCTGGGAAGATATCGGCCCCGGGTCATCTGCAGAAACTATGACCATGCCTCCCTTTACTCCTACATAAGCAAGGGACATTAAAGGATCAGAGGCTACATTCAGGCCCACCTGCTTCATTGTGACAAGAGCCCTTCCGCCGCTGTATGCGCAGCTTGCCGCCACCTCCATGGCAGCCTTTTCATTTACCGACCACTCGAGATGCATGCCCTCATGAGGCAGTTTGTATATGGTCTCTATTATTTCGGAAGAAGGTGTTCCGGGATATCCGCAGACCAGATTAACGCCGGCACGGATGGCGCCGTGGGCAATGGCTGCATTACCCATTAAATACTGTTTCATCAAAAACCTCCAAAAAAATAAAATCTATG
>CAJOOU010000133.1 GCA_905236735.1 uncultured Eubacterium sp.
ACAGCGAAATAAACACAGGGCCGTTTTCCTTTTCATTTGAAATCGTCACAACCTCTCCAAGCTCATCTTCGGTAAAATACCACTCATTTTGCATACAGGACACGGTACCTGAGACAAACTGGGTGATTTTAAGACCTATCTCCACATCTCCCTCTTTATCATATTCAAGCCAAAAGTCAATTGCCTGCTCCTTAAATATAGGAATATTGTTTCTCCAATATGCAATCTGCCTCATCTCATCCCCGAAATATCCCTCGAGCTCTACTCTGTAGTTGCCTGTCCACTTTACGTTTCCCGAAAAGCCCTCGCCGACTGCAATCTGTGTCATCTTAAATTTTTCGCCATAGGATTTGGTAAAATAATCCCTTACCTCCAGCCGCAAAAACTCAGCCAGATTATCATTTGTAATCACCGCAGCCCTTTTTCTTTCAAACAGCTTCTTCATCCTGTCGCTTATCACCGTATCTTCCGTATAAAAAACACAGTACGCCTTGGATATATCCGCCAGAATGTTTACCTCGACAGCATCAAGCTTTTTAGACACGATTACCACATCAAACGGCTTTTTGAAGCCTTCGACAAGCTTTGGCACATATTTATACTTTACGCTGCCATGCACCTCATATATAAGGCTTAGATCCTCTTCGCCTATTTGTAAAAGATTAACACTGTTCAAGGTTTTCTATTACCTCTCTCCATTTTCCCACAAGAACCCTTGTAGTATACTTTTTTATAATCTCATTACAGTATATCAGACATTTGTTCCAGTTTGCCATTGAACCCAGATAATAATCCAGTTTTTCCCCAAGTTCATCCATTGATGATATGGCAAATCCGTTTTTTCCTTCTTCAAGATACTGTGTTTTATACCTGACTATCTGAGGTATTCCCCCTGATATTGCCGTTATCTGCAGGTAAAGTTCGGGCACGCTTCTTATGTCCACTATAATACGCTGCTCCTTCATACACCTTGTTACGGAAAGTTCGTCCACGCATTGCTCTACAAAAAACCTCTCTTCGATTGCCTCTTCTTCGTCTTCTTCTGCGTCTATCAAAGCGTTTTCCGCACCGGTGTCATCCATGCTTTCTTTTTTGTAAGCCCACTCAGGAGGGCATCCCGCCTCAAGAAGTATTTTAGCCGTCTTTTTCAGCAGCCTGCCTTCTATATCATAATCAGCCCGTCTTGTAAAAAGATGTACTCTTGCATTTTCATTCTCCGGCAGATAGCTGCCAAGCGTCCTTATCAGCCTGTCAAACACATCATCCTCAAGCCCGTCAACCGGTATGAGTATTTTCTGCACCATCAGCTGATGACTGTTTCCGAAATCCGGTCTGGCGTCATAAGGGGTTATATCTGTTATAATGCCCTCGGACTGCGGTACATTCTCTATTACCGTCTTGGAGGTCTCGTAAGAATCCGTAATAATGTGATCTGCATTTTTTACCACCTCTATGGACATCTGAGTATCAAAGGCGTATCTGTCCCCGTAAAACGACAAAATCTTCTTTCTGCCCGAAAGCACCTCATCCAAAAGCTTAGAATGGATATTGTGCATGGCTATACAAAATATATCATTATCCTTACAGCTTTCCACATACCTGCCAAGTACCTCTTTAATTACCTGCTCAATATTTTCATATACGGTTTTTTCGAATATATATGCCTTATCATTTCCGTCTTTATCAATAGTATAGCTGTTGCTTAACGGATTGATTTCTATATGTTTATCTCCAAAAAAGGCTCTGATTTTCCATACGCCGCCTTCTGTCAGATACTCCTGGTAATCGGGTTTTCCATCCTTATATAATATGGTTGATGAGACAAAACCTCTGTCATCATACATATTGCTCCTTATTATCCTGTCTTTTTGAAACATATCTATAACAATCGGATTACCATCCTCTGCAAACTCTATCTGCGCATACTTTTCACCATTCAAAAAGGCCAGTACCGCAAACTGGGAATAAATGAATTCTATACCTTCAGGCCAGTTTAAATCATGAAAGGAAAAAACCGTAGGCTTTTTCTTTTTTATTCCGCAAATGCAGTCAAAGAAAGACCAGTAGTCTACATGATAGGCCCCCTGCCTGTGCAGAAAATGTCTGAAATTGGGAGCGTAGCTAAGTAGTATGATCCGAAATGGCGCCACCTTGTTTCTGTTAAAAAGCTGCACCTGTTTTACGCTGTCATCAAACTCTGTATGAGTTCTTCTTTTGTACCAGAGCTGTTCATTCTCACTCCAATGGTTTTTTCTGTACCAACCCGGAATAAAATATAGCATTATTCTAACTCCTATATAAAAGGCTTATATGCATCCAAATGTTTTGTCGCCACAATTTCCTGATGCAGACTGCACCATATACCCGTGAGCATCATTACTGTTGACGGCAGACTGGCAAAGCCTGTACTGATATATCCTTCATGTTCGAGATAAAGCGGCAGTCCAAGGCAGATGCCCATCATTGTCGCACTGAAAAAACTGATTTTAAAAATTTTTCTTCTGAGATACCATTTCGTCGACCACCCCGCCTGAAGATACGGCAGACAGTCTCCTGTCTTTTGCATCTGTTCGGTTATGTCTCCCGGACTTATAAATATAAAGGCAAAGGCTATTGTTATTACATACAGCATAACAATATATGCCTCAACACCTATCAGAGAGTCGAGAGTCATATTTTCATCCCATTTCGCAAATGTATAGCTGCCAGGGAATACCATTGTAAGAATTCTGCAAAAAACCTGAGGCACCATAAAGGCAGCAGCCGAAAACATTACAGGCATTACCCCTACAGGATTCATCTTTATCGCAAGATAGTTTTTTTCCGCATGTACATTATGGATAGATATTCTCTGAACAGGCATACGGAATTCCGTATTTTCCAATACTATTACCACCCAGAGGACAAAAAGTGAAACTATTCCCGGTATTATAAATTCGTCAGGCTCTCCTGAGAGAACAGTGTTTACGAGTCCGTCCGCGATATTTACAAATATTATCGCACTCTGACCGCCTATTCCGTATCTTTTGTTCCTCTCGGAAAGAAAGATAATCACCATGACTCCGGCTATCATCTGGCATACGCATACCGCCTTGGATAAAATAAGCCATCTGCCGCCGTATACAAAATTCAACTCATTTATATTTGCAATCGCCTGAAAAAAAGCCAGCACTATTGTAACTAGCAAAGTGATTCTGTTCATTTTTTTAGGTGAAATTTTGGATGTGATATC
>CAJOOU010000134.1 GCA_905236735.1 uncultured Eubacterium sp.
ACGAGGAAGGAGTGGAGGCTATGTGCAAGGTCATGGAGGATGTGCGTAATGAAATCGCTGAGCAAACTAAGATGGAATCTGCCATGAATTTGATAAAGCTTGGCAAATTATCAATAGAGGAAATTGCAGATTCGATTGGGTTGTCGATAGAAAAAGTGGCAGAGCTTGCAAAACCGAAAACCGCGTAATATACCAAATGTAAGTACTCGTAGATGTAATAAATGCGGCCTCGGTTTTCTATTTTTTCTTAAAAAATCCCTTGATTTTATCTTTGCGGGCCTGGTTCTTGGCGGCTTTTTCGCGGGCCTTTTCCATGCGGGCTTTGGCTTCGGCGTTTAGGCGCTCCATTTCGGCTGTATCTGCGGCTTCGTATGCAGCAGCTTCACGCATTGCCCTTTCTATATCTTCGTCCGATAGATTTGAGCTGGATTCGATGGTTATCTGCTGGGCTTTGCCTGTGGCAAGGTCTTTGGCGGATACAATAACAATACCATTTGCATCTATATCGAATGAGACTTCTATCTGAGGAATACCGGCCATTGCGCGCTTTATTCCTCTTAGCTTGAAGTTGCCGAGGAGGACATTGTCTCTGGCAAACTGCCTTTCACCCTGATATACTTTTATTTCGACCGTTGACTGGAAGTTGGCGGCCGTCGTAAATATCTGGCTTTGTCTGGTCGGAATGGTGGTATTTCTGTCTATTACCTTTGTAGCTACTCCACCTACGGTTTCTATAGATAAGGAAAGGGGAGTGACATCCATAAGTACTATTTCATTTGCCTTTGAGTAGCCGGAATAAGTATTGTCAAATTTGCTCGCCTGTATACTTGCACCCAAGGCCACACATTCATCGGGGTTAAGGTTTTTGGACGGCTCTTTTCCGGTAAGGGAGCGGACCTTGTCTACCACAGCCGGAATACGCGTTGAGCCGCCTACCAGAATTACCTTATTAAGCTGGGAGGCAGAAAGCCCGGCATCGGTAAGAGCGCTGTGAAGCGGCCCGGCTGTAAGGTCGACGAGATCTTTTGTAATCTCGTTGAATTTGCTGCGGGTAAGGGTGATGTTCATATGTCTTGGATCGCCGTTTACCGTAACCAGGAAGGGGAGGTTGATATTGACCTCCGTTTGAGATGAGAGCACAATTTTTGCATTTTCGGCTTCTTCGCGCAGACGCTGCATGGCGACAAGGTCGCTTGTAATATTTACTCTTTCGGTTCTTTTGAATTCTTCTACAAGATAATTAACAATACGCTCATCAAAATCATCTCCGCCGAGGTGGTTGTCTCCGGAAGTCGCAAGTACTGAAATAAGATTGTCTCCGATTTCTATAATTGAGACATCAAAGGTGCCTCCGCCGAGGTCATATACGAGGATGTTCTGCGGCTGACCGTTGTCAAGGCCGTAGGCAAGGGCTGCTGCCGTAGGCTCGTTTATTATTCGAAGCACATTTAAGCCTGCAATTTTGCCGGCGTCTTTTGTCGCCTGACGCTGTGCGTCATTGAAATATGCAGGTACAGTTATTACCGCATCAGTCACACTTTCGCCCAGGTGGGCTTCGGCATCCTTTTTAAGCTTTTGTAGTATCATTGCAGAGATTTCCTGAGGAGAATAATCCCTACCGGCAAGAGTGACTGTATAGTCCTCTCCCATATGTCTTTTGATTGATGAAACCGTGTTTTTAATATTTGTAGCCTGTTGGCGTTTGGCGGGAGAGCCGATAAGCCGTTCTCCGTTTTTATTAAAAGCAACAACCGACGGGGTTGTGCGTGTTCCTTCGCTGTTTATTATAACTGTGGGCTGTCCCATTTCGTAGACAGCCACGCAACTGTTGGTTGTGCCTAAGTCAATTCCTATTACTTTGCCCATGTTATACCTCTGATAGTTTTGGACGGGCGCATGCCCGAAGTCTGAATATCATATTATATCGCAACTGTGAACCTAATATGGCAAGTTTATTAAAACTTTATAAAGTTAATAAAATGCCGATTAAACACATTATATCCATGCTCCGTCAAACTGTATGACCTGTCCGCTTAGATAATCCGGAGAAAATGCTATTGTTTTTATAAAGTCTCCGGCTTCTTTGGCAGTTGCAAAGCGTCCGGCAGGAATTTCTTCACACAAGGCGGTTTTTTCATCAGGATTTAAGTTATCGTTCATTGTTGTATCTATTGCGCCAAATGCAATG
>CAJOOU010000135.1 GCA_905236735.1 uncultured Eubacterium sp.
CGCCTCTCCCAGCCTCAGCAGATGATGGCACAGGACAGAAAAATCATAGAAGAAGCCTACGCCGGAGACATAATAGGTGTATTCGATCCGGGAATCTTCTCCATCGGAGATACAATCACCACAGCTTCAAAACCTTTCAGATTTGAAGGTATACCTACCTTTGCACCTGAACACTTTGCAAGAGTAAGACAGCTTGATACCATGAAGCGTAAACAGTTCGTAAAAGGTATTGAACAGATAGCCCAGGAAGGTGCAATACAGATATTCCAGGAATATAAAACAGGTATGGAAGAAGTTATTGTCGGTGTTGTAGGTGTACTTCAGTTTGAAGTACTCGAATACAGGCTTAAAAACGAATACAATGTTGATATAAAACTCGAAAAACTCCCCTATGAACACATCCGCTGGATAGAAAATGAAGAAATTGACCTTGATAAGATCACAGGAACAAGCGATATGCGCAAAATCAAAGACCTCAAAGGTCGTCCGCTTCTGCTCTTTGCCAATGCATGGAGTCCCAAGATGGTAATAGAGAGAAACGAAGGACTTGTGCTTTCAGAGTTCGGCCGCGGCAATTAGGCTGACTAGAGCCCGGCTCAATCTACAGACCATGATACCGGAGTATTCCAAGTACGCCTACCGCAAAATCAAGAGGCAGGTCATACGGCAGGTTGTGATATCCGGCAACATGAAAAACCCGGCTGCCTATTGTTTCGGCAAACTTCTGTGATGCCCACGAGAGATTGGAGTCTGCGCTCCTGTCTCCCACCATTACGGAAATATATGACGAATTAATCCTGAAAAACTCTGTATCCGGAGAATAGTAAGAAAACACCGGGAACTCATACTTGATAAAATGCTTGAAATCCTCCCGGTCAAGAGCCTTCTCATAAGGCTCTTTTTTTCTTGCCCTTGTATCCATCTGGCCAATTGACATGGCAAATTCTTTGGATACCTCTTTCATCTTCCCTTCATCTCGCATGGCAATCATCCTGCTCACCCACTCGTAAAGTTCGGGCTTTTCATCCTTAATGAGTGTATAAATAGGAGTTTCATATATAATCACATGGGCTATATCGGCAGAAACCGCTTTAAAAGTTTCAAGAGCTATAGTACCTCCGGCACTGTGACCTATAAGCACCACTTCAGAAAGCGATAGCTGCTTTATTATTGCCACCGCATCTGAGACCTGTGCCTCAAGCTCGTAAGATGCTCCTGTCTCACAGGTACTTCTGCCATTTCCCCTCCTGTCATAAGTAAACACCTCATAATAATCTCTTAAAATTTCTACAAGTTCCCTGAAATACCTTGTGCCCTCAATGGCTCCGTGTACTATCAAAAGCGGGCGTCCGTGTCCGCTTCTCTCGTAATATATTGTCGCTTTTCCGTTTTTTAAATACATACACACCTCGCGGTTTAATCATTTATAAGAAACTTAGCCAGAGCATAATTACTTACATCTATACCCTCGCTGGTAAGAAAAATCCTGTCCTCTATCATCATTAAAAGCCCTGTCTTTCTGAGCTCATTTAATGCATCTCCGAATACAGACTCTATACTTACGCCGAACCTGTTTTTAAAATCACTCCGGCTTACGCCCTTTGTCATTCTGAGTCCAAGAAACATAAATTCTTCCATCTTTTCTTCTATGGTAAGTATCTGCTCGTCTGTGTGCTTTATCCTCCCCTTCTCACACATAGCAATATACTCCTCTATATTATCACAGTTTGAAAACCTTCTGCCGAGCAGGTATGATGAACTGCCCAGTCCCATGCCGAGATACTCCCTTCCTATCCAGTATCCGGTATTATGACGGCTTTCATAACCCGGCTTTGCAAAATTGGATATCTCATAATTGGTATATCCGGCGCTGCAAAGGTATTCAATCGACATATAATAAAGTATTCTTTCAGTCTGTTCACTTGGCAGAATTTCCGGTTCATATCCTTCTTCCCGTCTCCTGTCATCTTCTCCGTATATCTCATAGAAAGGAGTACCTTCCTCTATAATGAGTCCGTAAGTGGAGACATGCTTTGCGCCAAGCTGTATAATCTCTTTTAAACTATCTGACCACATTTCAAAATTCTGCCCAGGTATGCCAGATATTAAATCCACATTGATATTTTCAAATCCCGCCTTTAATGCCCAGCTGTAGCAGTCTGTAAAATCCTTGTGAGTATGTATCCTTCCAAGTTTTTTCAGAATCTCATCATGTGTGGACTGGGCTCCTATGCTTAAACGGTTCACCCCGTATCTCCGGTATTTTCTGAGTTTCTCCAAATCAACCGTTTTGGGGTTTACCTCAATTGTAATTTCCGCATCATCATCCACATCATAGTAATAATATATTGTGTCTAAAAGATCACTTATATACTCTCCGTCAATATACGACGGCGTTCCTCCGCCGAAGTATATGCTGGTAATACTTTTATGATCTATGGACGAACCTCTTAAGGCTATTTCCTTTTGAAGCGCCCTTATATATCTGTGAACTTTATCTTCATCCGCAGGAAAAGACAAAAAATCACAGTATGCGCATTTTTTTACGCAAAACGGTATATGAACATATATTTCCACACCTTTATTTTCGTCGAATTTTGTCACTGACTAATCCTCATCAAGTTTAAGCACAGCCATAAACGCCTCCTGCGGAATCTCAACGCTTCCAATCTGGCGCATTCTCTTCTTACCTTCTTTTTGTTTTTCAAGAAGCTTTCTCTTTCTGGATATATCTCCTCCGTAACACTTGGCAAGCACATCCTTTCTCATGGCCTTTATGGTTTCCCTGGCTATAACCTTACCACCGACAGCTGCCTGAATAGGTATTTCAAACAAATGTCTCGGTATCTCGCCCTTAAGCTTTTCGCACATCTTCCGGCCCCTCTCATAGGCTGTGGCTTCATGTACAATAAATGAAAGTGCATCAACTTCTTCTTTGTTTATCAGAATGTCAAGTTTAACAAGAGAAGCCTTTACATACCCCTTCATTTCATAATCAAATGAAGCATATCCTCTCGACCTCGACTTAAGTGCATCAAAAAAGTCATATATTATCTCATTAAGCGGAAGAACATATTTAAGCACCGCCCTGTTTTCCTCTATATAATCAAGGCTCACATACTGGCCTCTCCTCTCCTGGCAAAGGTCCATAATAGCGCCTATAAACTCACTTGTAACCATTATTTCCGCATCCACCACAGGCTCTTCCATATAATCTATGCACGAAGGATCAGGCAGATTGGAAGGATTGGTAAGTTCTGTTACACTGCCGTCTGTCTGATATACCTTGTAAATAACGCCCGGCGCAGTAGTAACAAGGTCAAGATCATATTCTCTCTCAAGTCTCTCCTGTATTATCTCAAGATGCAAAAGTCCCAGAAATCCGCATCTGAATCCGAAGCCCAGGGCTATTGATGTCTCCGGCTCAAACTGGAGGGAGGCATCATTAAGCTGCAGTTTTTCAAGAGCATCCCTTAGATCAGGGTATTTTGCGCTGTCTGCCGGATATATACCGCAGTACACCATTGGATTGACTTTTTTATATCCCGGAAGCGGCCCTTTGCACTCACGCAGTGCATCAGTTACCGTATCTCCGACTCTGGTGTCTTTTACATTCTTAAGGCTGGCGGTAATATACCCCACCATACCTGCCGAAAGCTCGTCGCAGGGGATGAACTGTCCGGCTCCGAAATATCCTACCTCAACGACATCCGCACTTGCTCCGGTTGCCATCATCTTTATTTTGGTTCCCACCCTGACAGTGCCTTCTTTTATTCTGATAAATACGATTACACCCTTATATGAATCATACAGACTGTCAAAAATAAGCGCCTGCAGCGGAGCCGACGCATCTCCCGACGGTGCCGGTATTTTTTCAACAACAGCTTCTAAAACGCTGTCAATCCCGAGCCCGGTTTTGGCAGAAATCTTCGGAGCATCAAGAGCCTCTATACCAATAACATCCTCTATCTCCTCAGCTACTCTTTCCGGCTCTGCGCTCGGAAGGTCTATCTTGTTAATAACAGGCACAACCTCAAGGTCGTGCTCCATGGCAAGATATACATTTGCAAGAGTCTGTGCCTCAACACCCTGGGCCGCATCCACCACAAGTATGGCTCCGTCACACGCCGCAAGAGAACGCGACACCTCGTAATTAAAATCCACATGACCCGGAGTATCTATAAGGTTGAAAATATACTCCTCTCCATTCTTTGCCGTATAAATTATTCTCACGGCCTGGGACTTTATGGTTATACCCCTTTCCCTCTCCAGATCCATATTGTCAAGCACCTGCGACTGCATTTCACGGCTTGTAAGGGTTCCCGTCATCTCAATAATACGGTCGGCAAGCGTGGATTTGCCATGGTCTATATGGGCTATTATACAAAAATTCCTGATGTGACTTTTATCTATGCTGCTCAAATTCTTTCCTCCTAAGATTCTTCGCTCATAATGACATTGTTATACATCACTGATTCCATTTACAATGTCTTTGCTATTTTATCATAATTATTACATTTTTAACAGTAAAAAACCCGGAACAAAACTGTCCGGGTTTTTTATGGGGTTTTATGGGAAAAATAGGCTTGTGCTATTGGGTTTGACTGCACAAAGCCCTTCAGTATTACATAGTTTAGAAAACCTTTTCTATTCTGACATAGGTAATATCATACATATCAATGAAATTATCCATATCCTGGTCATTGTGAATAACCATTACCGTTTTAAATTCGCCGGTCTTATCATCCCAATATCCTGCAAATTTCTCACCAAGTGAGTTC
>CAJOOU010000136.1 GCA_905236735.1 uncultured Eubacterium sp.
ACCTTCTGTTCAGATAATCCTTTTTTAATTAGAGCCTCTATTTTATATGAATATTTCTGAAGCTTTTCTTTAACAAGGTATATAGCTTTTGCTTCCATTCCTGGCAGACTATATACCAAATCGCTTTCCGTATTACATTTTCTTTTTATCTTAACTATATTTCCTTTATAACTGCCTTTGGCTGCTTTCCTTCTTCTGCGGTTATAACAGCATAAGTTCCGATACCCGAGCCGTTTCGCGGATAGGTAAGAGAGCCCGGATTTACAAGAAGAATACCCCTGTCATCATAGTATTCTATCTTTGCCTGATGCGTATGTCCGAATAAAACAATGTCCGCGCCTCTTTTTTCCGCCTCTAAAAGCAGTCCCTCGTCCGAAAGCTTTGCCCTTATATGGGAAAGATGCCCGTGAGTCAGATATATTTTATGACCGCAGACGGTAAACTCTGCCTCCGCAGGATAAGAGCTTCTCCAGTCGCAGTTGCCACATACCGCATAAAAGCCGTATCTTTCGCCCTCCGGCGCATAGTATGAATTAAACTCATACTCATCAAGGCTCTTTTCGGCGTCTCCGCAAAAAGCCATGATATCAAACGGCATCTCCCTTTTTACCGCCTCATCTATATTTGAATTTTTCCCGTGCGAATCCGATACTGCTAAAATCTTCATAATATATAGTGTCCCTCTTCTTTTCTACAGCGGGAATGTTTTACATTTCTGATAATGTTATTTTCTTATATGCATTGGATTTATCATTAGGATGTGGTTCAATTGCAACTATGGTTATTTCCATTCTGTTCGGACCATAAACCCAGAAAATACGACCGGCAGCCGGAGTATTGTTTTCCAAATAAGACTCCCATACTTTTTGTCCATATCTTCTTGTCAGTTCTGTTATCTCATGCGAATTCAATCCCGGATGCTTTGGATTATCAGATAATAATACTAATGCCTTTCCGATTTTATTATATAGTTTAGACTCATCGTTCGAAGCCGAACCGGATTTAACTTCTTGCCTAAGGTTATTCCAAAAACTAATCATTTCCGGTTTCCCCATCCTTATTTTATACATTTATAAGCCCCCTCTTATGCAAAAGAATTAATTAAAATCCGATAAATCTATCGTCTCAGAAACCTCCCCATTTTTTAAATTCTGCATTGATATATCCATCATATTAAGAGTATTCTCTGATATTTGGAAAGGCGGTCTAAGTTCTCTCGGTTCCAATCTTATCTCCCCATTCGGAAACTCCGTAATATGATAATAATCATATGAAGCTCCCCTTAGTGTAATCCTTTTTTTTGCATCAATTTTAGCATCATATTCCTTCGCTACTACATTCATAAACAACACCTCCTGGGTGGGATTTCCCACTCTCACTATATTCCACGGCCATTAATTTGTCAATTGTTTATTACCGCATTCAAAGTCTTATGCGCCGTACTCCTGATAATATTTGTCAATGGCAGCCTTTATCTCATCATCTATGACAACCTTTCCGCCAACTGCTCTGTTATAAAGATGATTTGTGACATCCTCCATGCTTACAATAGCCTTTGCCTTAAAGCCATATTTTTCTTCAATTTCAGACAGGGCACTCTTTTCTCCTCCAAGACCGACTTCCATACGATTTAATGACACCATAAGCCCTACTATTTCCACATTGGCGGCTCCGCGTACCTTTGGTACGGTCTCTTCCATTGATTTGCCTGATGTTGTCACATCCTCTATCATTATAACTCTGTCTCCGTCCTTAAGTGTCGTACCCAAAAATCCGCCCTTATCAGCGCCGTGATCTTTTTCCTCTTTTCTGTCCGAGCAGTATCTGACTTCTTTGCCGAAAAGATTATGGAAAGCTATGGCCGTAGCTACCGCAATAGGAATCCCTTTATACGCCGGTCCGAAAAGCACATCAAAATCCGTTCCGTATTCCTCGTAGATGGCATCTGCATAATACTCTCCGAGCTGCATCAGCGCCTCACCTGTCACATATGCTCCGGCGTTCATAAAAAACGGCGATTTTCTGCCGCTCTTTAAGGTGAATTCACCAAATTTAAGCACATCGCTTTTTACCATAAATTCTATAAATTCCTGTTTGTATGTTTCCATATCAGTTCTCCTTTCGAGTATCCGTCTATAAAAGTCCCGCAAATATTATTCCCAGCCATACCATAATCGAGACTCCCGATGTAAATATTCCCATTTTGGGAAACATCTTATAAACATCCTCATCTCTATAGCCCTTTATTGAAAATGTCATGCCTGCTGCCGCTATAATAAGCGCATCTATTGCGGCTCCTCCTATGGGGAGCGATGCTGCTCCCTCGCTTGTGTACGAAAGCTGGGTGCAGACAAGAAATATAGCAAGGGAAATAATACCGAGTATAAAACCAGCTATCCCCTGTTTGGAATGGCTGTATTCCGAAAACTTGTAATCGCTAATCCTGTGCCTTCTTGATTTTCCTGCCATTATTTCACCGCTCCGACTATCTCACTTACCGACGAAAATCCGTTATCATCAAGATACCTTTCTATCCCGTCTGCCACTTCTTCTGCGGCCTTCGGGTTCACAAAATTCTCCGTACCCACAGATACCGCTGTTGCTCCTGCCAGCATCATCTCAATCGCATCCTCAGCGTTTCTGATGCCGCCCATTCCGATGATGGGAATATTTACAGCCTGCGCCGTTTCATATACCATTCTTACCGCCACAGGGTGGACGGCCGGACCGCTCATTCCCCCGGTTTTATTTGCCAGAGCAAACCGTCTGGTTCTAATGTCTATTTTCATGCCTGTAATCGTATTAATCAAAGATACCGCGTCCGCGCCTCCGCTCTCTACGGCCTTTGCCATATCCGCTATGCTTGTAACATTGGGACTGAGTTTCATTATTACAGGCTGCTTTGCATGTTTTTTTATCAGAGATGTGATATGCTCTGCCGAAGATGGATTTTGTCCGAAGGCTATTCCGCCTTCTTTTACATTGGGGCAGGAAATGTTGATTTCAAGCATATCCACATCCTCACCGGCAAGTCTGTCCACAACCTCAAGATACTCGTCTTCTGAATGCCCGCATACATTTACCACTATTTTGGTGTCGTATTTTTTCAGAAAAGGAATATCCCTCTCTATAAAAACATCCACTCCCGGGCCCTGCAGTCCTATGGCATTTAGCATACCGCCGCAAACCTCCGCTATACGGGGCGTCTCATTGCCTTCCCACGGCACACTTGCTATACCCTTCGTTGTAACAGCACCCAGTCTGTTAATATCGGTAAGCTCACTGTATTCCATTCCGGAGCCGAAGGTACCCGAGCACACGGTCACCGGATTTTTCCATTCCACTCCGGCTATATTTATCTTCATATCAGCCATACAAATTCCTCTTACAGTTCCACAAAATCTATATCAAACACCGGACCGTCTTTACAGACTCGAGCATTTTTAACATGAGAATGCTCATCCACGGCCGTGGTTTTACATACGCACCCAAGACAGGCTCCCACGCCGCAGGCCATCCTCTCCTCAAGAGAAACAAAGCCTTTTGCTCCGATTTCTTTTGTATAGGACTTAACGCCCCTTAGCATAGGACCCGGGCCGCAGGCCATTACCAGATTCGCAGTAAGTCCTGCATCTTTTGCGGCGTCTATTACCGTTCCCTTTACTCCAAAAGAGCCGTCGTCTGTGGATATATGTACATTGGCATATGCCCTGAATTCGTTTTCAAGAAAAAGTTCACTGTTTCTGTAGCCCAAAACTACATCACATTTTTTCCCACGCAAAGCATAAAGGCTCTTTGCCAGCCCAAGCATAGGAGGTATACCTATTCCTCCGCCGAAAATGAGGACCTCCTTATCTGCCGCCAGCGAAACATCATATCCGTTGCCTAAAGGTCCGAGTATATCAAGGTTCTCTTCGGGCTTAAGCGTGGATAAAAGCTCTGTTCCGCTGCCTTTACCCGTCACCCTGTATACCAGACGCAGTATTCCTTCTTCTCCATCATATCCACAGATGCTTATCGGTCTGGGCAGCATCCTCGTTTTATCAGGAAGATAAATATTTACAAACTGTCCTGCCCTTGCCTCCTTTGCTGCCTCAGGAGCAAAGAGCTTCATTTCAAATACACCCTCTGCCAGTTTTTCACAATCAAGTATTTTAGCCTTCGTTTTTATCATAAACACCTCAAATGACTTTTTTCAAATCTGCAATCATATCAAGTGTAGCGGCTCTTGATGCCTCGCCAAAGTTTGCCGCTCCGTATTTTGCATACTCATCCTTCCTGTACGCACAGATAATACCCCTGGAAGAGTTAATAATGGCTCCGAGTCCGTCCCTGTCAAAATAATCCTTTAAATCCCCGGCTGTTGCTCCCTGCGCTCCGTATCCCGGCACAAGTAAAAACGCATTCGGCATTGCCGCCCTCATCTTTCTGCCAACCTCCGGATATGTAGCTCCTACAACGGCTCCGACAGCGGTATACAGGCCGTTTCCCGTTCCTTCTCCCCATTCGTTTACTTTTTGCGCGACATGTTCGTAAAGAGGTTTGCCGTCTATCAGCCTGTCCTGAAACTCTCCGCTCGAGGGATTGGAAGTTTTTACAAGTACAAATATACCCTTGTTTTCTTCCCTGCATACTTTAAGGAAGGGCTCAATACCGTCTGTACCAAGATATGGATTAACCGTAGCAAAATCCTCATCAAAGGCAGAATATGTCCTGCTTCCCACCTTTACTTTTCCGAGATGGGCATCTGCATAGGCTGCCGAAGTAGAGCCGATATCCCCTCTTTTCACATCGCCTATTACCACAAGACCCTTTTCTTTGGAGTAACTTACCGTTCTTCTGTATGCCACAAGTCCCGCCGGTCCGAACTGCTCGTACATGGCTACCTGGGGTTTTACCGCAGGAATGAGGTCATATACGCTGTCTATAATAGTTTTATTAAACTGCCAGATAGCCTCTGCCGCTCCCTCAAGGGTTTCTCCGTGCATATCAAATGCTTTTTTCTGCAAAAAATCCGGAACATAAGAAAGCATCGGGTCAAGTCCCACGCAAATCGGTGCCCCCGTTTTTTGTATTTTTTCAATCAGTCTGTTAATCATTTTTACTCCTATAAGATTATTTTTTGTAAATTATTTTTCCGTCGGCGATTGTATAAACCACCCTGCCTTTTACCTTTCTGCCGGCAAAAGGTGTATTTTTTCCCATGGATAAAAATTCATCCGGGTTTATTTCGTATTCTTCACTCGTATCAAACACCACCACATCCGCAGCGCTGCCTTCGCTAAGACTTCCGCCTTCTATGCCTGCGATACGGGCAGGATTATAGCTCATCTTCTTTGCAAGCTGCATAGGTGTAAGATACTTTCCTTCCACAAGGGTTGTCCATGAGAGCGCAAGCGAGGTTTCGAGTCCTACTATACCAAACGGAGCCTCTTTCATGGAACGCGCCTTTTCTTCAGCCGAATGTGGGGCATGGTCGGTAGATATCACATCCATAATATCATCTTCAAGACCTTCTCTTAATATCTCCATGTCTTCCCTGCCGCGAAGTGGCGGATTCATCTTGTAATTTGCATCGTCTCCCGGGATATCCTCGCTGCATAAGGTAAAGTGGTGCGGACACACCTCACCTGAAACCTTAAGTCCGTCTTCTTTGGCTTCCCTTATCATTCTGACCGAATCCTCCGTCGAGCAGTGGCATAGATGCAGTCTCGCCCCGGTTTCTTTGGCAAGAATAATATCCCTGGCAATAATAACATCCTCTGTGGCGTTGGTTATTCCGGGCATACCGAGTTTTTCCGAATTTACATCCTTGTTCATAACTCCGCCGCAGACAAGGTTTATATCCTCACAGTGAGCCATTATTACCATATTGTTTTTGGCCGCAAACTCCATTGCCTGTCTGTAGAGCTGCGAATTCATAACACTTTTACCGTCTTCGGAGAGGGCTATGCATCCGGCGTTTTTCATTCCCTCAAGGTCGGCAAGTTCCTGATTCATCTGCCCCTTGGTTATGGCTCCTACCTGATGCACCTTTACTCCCGTCTTACGGGCTCTTTTTTCCACATCTTTTATGATTTCGGCGCAGTCCGCCACAGGCTTTGTATTCGGCATGGCAAACACAGTGGTAAATCCGCCCCTTGCCGCCGCACGGCATCCGCTTTCTAAGGTTTCTTTATATGTCTGTCCGGGGTCTCTTAAATGCACATGCAAATCGATAAGTCCCGGCATAACAATATGCCCGGTCGCATCAATCACATTATCAGCATCACATTTAAGTTCTTTACCCACCTCGGCTATCTTGCCGTCTTTAATAAATATATCTCTTACTTCATCCGTATTGTTTCCGGGATCTATAACCCGTCCGCCTTTTATAAGAATACTCATCTTTTTTTACCTCAAAATAAGGGGTAATTCTCTGAATCACCCCTTATTTTTACTTATCCAATATCTTTTTAAGTTCTTCCATAAAAGTATTTACATCTTTGAACTCTCTATATACCGAGGCAAATCTGACATAAGCAACATCATCCAGCTTTTTCAGTTTTCTCATTACCTCTTCTCCGATTTCATCCGATGAGATTTCCTTCTCCTCGCGATTGAATATTTCGGTTTCGAGTTCATCAACTATTTTAGTTATATCCGCAGCGGATATGGGCCTTTTATGGCATGCTCGAAGTATTCCCGCCTCAATCTTTGAACGGTCATACTGCTCCCTGTTTTGATCCTTTTTAATAACAATAAGTGGTATTGTCTCCACCTTTTCGTATGTAGTGAATCTCTTCCCGCACTCATCACACATTCTTCTGCGTCTGATGCTGCTACCGTCTTCTGCCGGTCTGGAATCAATTACCCTGGTATCCTCACTGCTACAAAATGGACACTTCATTCTTCCCCTCCTTATACATTAAACCGGAATAAAATAACATCTCCATCCCTTACAATATACTCTTTTCCTTCCATTCTGACAATACCTTTTTCTCTCGCTGCGGCAAGAGAACCGCACTCTAAAAGGTCAGCATAATTAACAACCTCGGCCTTAATAAATCCTCTTTCAAAGTCCGTATGAATCTTGCCTGCCGCCTGAGGAGCTTTGGTTCCTTCCGTGATTGTCCACGCTCTGCACTCATCCTCTCCTGCGGTAAGGAAGGAAATAAGTCCGAGCAGACTGTAACTTGCCTTAATAAGCTTGTCAAGACCTGACTCTGCTATGCCCAGATCCTCCAAAAACATGGCCTTCTCGTCATCCTCAAGCTCTGAAATTTCCTGCTCTATTTCCGCACAGATTGCAAAAACCTCACTGCCTTCTTTTTCCGCCATCGCACGAACCGCATTTACATATTCATTGGATGCTGCATCATCCGCCAGGTCGTCTTCCGATACATTTGCCGCATAAATAGTAGGTTTGGCAGTAAGCAGATTGTATGACTTAAACCATGATACAAGTTCCTCATCATCCTCTACCTCAAAAGTTTTTGCGAGATTGCCATCTTCAAGATGAGCCTTTATCTTTTCAGCCTGCGCAAGTTCCTTGGCATAAGTCTTGTCCATCTTAGCCTGCTTTGAAATCTTTCCGATTCGCCTGTCAAGCATTTCGATGTCGGCAAAAACAAGCTCCAGATTAATCGTTTCGATATCCCTTGCCGGGTCAATTGAGCCATCCACATGCACTATGTTTGTATTCTCAAAACATCTTACAACATGGACAATGGCGTCTACTTCCCTGATATTGGCAAGGAACTGGTTTCCGAGTCCCTCACCCTTTGAAGCTCCCTTAACGAGTCCGGCAATATCAACAAATTCTATTACCGCCGGGGTGACCTTTTTGGTGTTGTAAAGCTTTCCAAGTTCAACTATCCTCTCATCCGGCACCGAAACAACCCCCACATTGGGGTCAATGGTCGCAAACGGATAGTTGGCCGCAAGCGCTCCTGCCTTTGTAATTGAGTTAAAAAGTGTACTTTTTCCTACATTTGGAAGTCCTACGATTCCTAGTTTCATAATGTTTTATATCTCCTTAAAAATCCTTTATTTTATGGGGTTTTCGCGATTTGCGATTTCGACCGGGCACCACATCGGGCACCATCGGTTTTAATCTCGCATTAAGTTTTATACCACTTTTAACGCGTCAGCCACTAAATCAATTTCTCTGTGTTTTTCATCTTCCGTAATATGTACGTATAG
>CAJOOU010000137.1 GCA_905236735.1 uncultured Eubacterium sp.
AATGGAGCAGGCTCTAAAAGAGCCTGCCCCAGATTATGCGACTTATAATCATAAGTATCAGATATATAAAAAGTAAAATATATGTACGAATATCTCCTGCCGAATATTTAAGAGGCTTCATCCTTGTCCTGCCCTCGCCTCCCATATAACACCTCGACTCCATAGCAAGCGCCAGGTCATTGGCGCGGCGAAATGCCGAAATAAAAAGTGGCACCAGAACCGGCAACAGGCTTTTTGTTTTCTTTATGAGCCCTCCGCTCTCAAAATCAGCTCCTCTGGCCATCTGCGCCTTCATTATCTTATCCGTCTCTTCCACAAGAATCGGTATAAACCTAAGCGCTATAGACATCATAAGTGCTATCTCATGCACCGGTACCTTCACCTTATTGAGTCCTTTGAGCAGGCTTTCCAGACCATCCGTCAGACGATTAGGTGTGGTCGTGAGCGTCATAATGCTTGTACCAATGATAAGGTAACACAATCTTATCATCATAAGTCCTGCTGCCCGCACCCCTTCAAAGCTTATGCTTATCTTCCAGATACGAAATATCTCCTCGCCCGGTGTAAATACCATATTCAAAACCGCAGTAAACAACATAAGTATAATTATGGTGCGAAGACCCTTTACCATGAACGAAAATGGCACTTTTGACATCTTTACCGCTATTATAAGAAATATCGTCGCAAGCGCAAATCCTATGGGATTATTAAGGATAAACAGCGATATTATATATATTAAAGTCGCCACCAGTTTAACCCTCGGGTCAAGCTCATGGATTTTTGATTTTGCGGGATAATACTGTCCCAAGGTAATATCTCTAAGCATGTCTGCTCCTAAAATAATTAAGTATTGCTGCCTTTGCCTCATCTACTGTAGTCACATCATCAGGCATATTCATTCCGTGCGCCTTTAAATCCTGCATAAGGTAAGTCACCTGCGGCGCCGCAAGATGCAGGGACTCAAGTTCTTCATAATGGGAAAATACAGTCTTGGGGTCATCATCCATATAGACCTCTCCGCGGCTCATCACTATTATTCTCTCAACATAGTCAGCCACATCTTCCATACTGTGAGAAACCAAAATAACTGTGATATTTTTTTCATCGTGAAGTTTTTTTATAAGGGAAAGAATCTCTTCCCTCCCGTAAGGGTCAAGTCCTGCAGTAGGCTCGTCAAGTATCAGAACCTTGGGATTCATAGCAAGTACTCCGGCTATCGCAACCCTTCTCTTTTGCCCTCCGGAAAGTTCAAACGGTGAACACAGATAAAGGTCTTCACCCATCCCTACACTGCGCAGTGCTTCAAAAGCCCTGAGCTGTGCCTTTTCCTTTGTCAGTCCCTGATTTATCGGACCAAATGCCACATCATCAAGCACAGTAGACTCAAACAGCTGATATTCGGGATACTGAAACACCAGTCCTACCCTTGTCCGCAAACGCTTTAAATCATAATCCTTATCGTAGATATCCTCTCCATCTACATATATGCATCCGTCTGTGGCCTTTAATATGCCGTTAAGATGCTGTATGAGCGTGGATTTGCCCGAGCCTGTATGTCCTATTATCCCTATGAATTCACCGTCTTCTATTTTCAGATTAATATTTTTAAGGGCCGCCTTCTCATAAGCCGTACCGAGACCGTAGAAGTGGTTTACCTTATCTACTATAATTGGCATAATACCTCCGCAAGCTCATTTAATGTAAGGATTCCGTCGGGAATAGGAAGTCCCGATTTTTTAAGTTCATGAGCAAGTAGCGTAATCTGCGGTACCCCGAGGCGCAGCTGCTTTAGCTTTTCCACCTGTGAAAAAATTTCCCTTGGAGTACCTTCCATCACTACATTTCCTTTATCCATTACCACTACCTTATCCGCATTTACCACTTCTTCCATATAATGTGTGATAAGTATAACGGTAACCCCTTCGTTCTTATTAAGTTCAAGCGCCGTATCTATAACTTCTTTTCGGCCGTCCGGATCCAGCATGGCCGTCGGCTCGTCTAGCACTATTGTCTTTGGATGCATAGCGAGCACTCCCGCTATAGCCACTCTCTGCTTCTGCCCTCCGGAAAGTTTTCCGGTAGAATGAGTAGCATATTCCTCCATACCAACCTTTTGGAGACTTTCCGATACCCTTTGCTTTATCATTTCTGTCTCAATGCCAATATTCTCAGGGCCAAACGCCACATCCTCTTCCACAATATTTGCTATGAGCTGGTTATCGGGATTTTGAAAGACCATTCCCGTCTGTTTTCTGACCGGAAATACATTCGCAAAATCCTTTGTGTCCATTCCGTCTACCCATATTGTGCCTTCTTCCGGTGTAAGCAGAGCGTTAAGATGCTTGGCCAGGGTAGACTTGCCCGACCCGTTATGCCCAAGTATGGCAACAAAGTCTCCGGGATTGATATCGAGATTAACATGGTTAAGGGCAGTCTGGATACTCTCCACATTGCCCTCGTCATCGCGTCTTATATATTCGTATAATACATTGTCGGCTTTAATTATTCCCATTTGACAGCGTTCCTCATTTTTTGTTATCCCCTCTCAGTCAGCTTCGCTGACAGCTCTCCCCAAAGGGGCGAGCCTAAAGGATGCTTTCTTTACCTTATCTCACAGCTCATCCTAAAAAGGGCCGAGCCTAAATGCTGGCGAGTTTATGAGATACCTTTTCCAAATCTGCAAAGTCATTCTGCCTGAGCGCTTCATACAAAAACACAGCCACTGAATTGGCGAGGTTAATAGACCTCATCCCTTCTGCCATCGGCAGCCTGACGCATCTGTCCGGATACTTTGAGAGTATTTCCTCCGGAATCCCTCTGCTCTCAGGGCCAAACATAATGTAGCATTCGTCGGGATATCGTGCATCGCTGTATACATTGGCACCTTTCGTAGTTGCATAAAAAATCTCGGCATCCGGGTTTTTCTCAAGAAACTCTTCGTAGTTTATATACCTCGTCACATCAAGATCTTTCCAGTAGTCCATGCCCGCTCTTTTAAGTTTGCTTTCGGTCAGATGAAACCCCAGCGGCTCTATCAGATGCAGTCTCGCTCCTGTCGCATGGCAGGTGCGTCCGATGGTACCCGTGTTTCCCGGCTGCTCCGGCTGGTAGAGCACAATATTTATTGCCATTTACTTTTCCTCGCGAAGCTGTTTAATAAATATCTCTATCCTGTCAAGCGCTATCTTTAAATTCTCAAGCGAATACGCATACGATATCCTGAGGAAACCTTCTCCGCAGTCACCGAATGCAGTACCCGGTACCACTGCCACCTTCTGCTGTTCCAAGAGTTTTGTGGCAAATTCTTCCGATGTAAGTCCGAACTCCTTGATTGACGGGAATACATAAAATGCGCCGTAAGGCTCGAAACACTTAAGCCCCATCTCGTGGAATCGGTGCATAAGGAATCTGCGTCTGCCGTTGTATTCTTCCCTCATCATCTCAACATCATCATCACCGTTTTTCATGGCATCCACAGCAGCATACTGACTGGTAGTCGGCGCGCACATTATGGCAAACTGATGTATTTTTAGCATCTGGGCTATTATTTCCTTGGGACCGCACGCATACCCGAGTCTCCATCCCGTCATGGCATGTGATTTGGAGAATCCGTTTATAAGTATTGTCCTCTCCTTCATCCCCGGAAGTGATGCTATGGATACATGCTCTCCTTTATACGAAAGAGCCGAATATATCTCATCCGAAAGTACAAATATATCCTTTTCTATTACTACCTCAGCTATTGCCTCAAGGTCTTCCTTTTCCATAATCGCACCAGTAGGATTGTTAGGAAACGGCATAATCAGTATCTTGGTCTTAGGAGTAATAGCATCTAAAAGTTCCTGCTTTGTGAGCCTGAACTCATTTTCCTCTTTCAAGTTTATTATTACCGGCCTGCCGTTTGCCAGAATGGCACAGGGCTCATAAGATACATAGCTCGGCTGTGGTATGATAACCTCATCACCCGGATCGAGCATTGCTCTTAGCGCTATATCTATGGCCTCGCTTCCCCCGACCGTAATTATTGTCTCATCAATCGGATGGTAGTCCAGTTGCCAGTGTCTGTTTAGGTATTTGCAAATCTCCTCACGCAGCTCTTTTAAACCTGCGTTTGAAGTATAAAATGTTCTACCCTGATCAAGAGAATATATTCCCTCATCTCTTACATGCCACGGTGTATCAAAATCCGGTTCGCCCACACCCAGGGATATGGCATCTTCCATCTCGCTTACCAGATCAAAAAACTTTCTGATACCCGACGGCTTAATTTCCGTTATTGTTTTTGATAATGGGTTTCTCATGGCATAAATGCCTCTCTTTCATCCTTTTTCTTTTTCTGCATAACCGTACCATGGTCTTTGTATTTTTTGAGAATGAAATGAGTAGCCGTACTGATTACCTCATCTATGGTAGAAAGCTTCTCGGTTACAAAGGTTGATACTTCCTTGAGCGACTTTCCTTCGAGAATGACAAGTATATCGTATCCTCCGGACATAAGGTATGTGCTTGTTACTTCCGAATAGTTATATATTCTCTCGGCTATCTGCTCAAATCCTCTGCCTCTCTGTGGTGTAACCCTTACTTCGATAAGTGCCTGTACCTTATCTACGCTGGTCTTGTCCCAGTCAATCATTGTATGGTATCCGCAGATTATACCTTCTGCTTCAAGTGCCGCCATCTCATTTATAACGGTCTCTTCTTCCACACCTAAGATGATTGAAACCTCTTTCAAATCAATTCGACTGTTTTTTTCAATAATGTTAAGAAGCTTTTCTCTCATTTTACCCTCCGTTTTATTCCTCTGTAGTTTCATCATCGGACGCTTCCTCAGTATCTGCGTCTGTGTCCGTAGTCTTCTTTTTAGAGTTTGCCTCGCTCTCTTCCTCTTCTTCGGCCTTCTCCTTTGCCGCCACTGCTTTATCGTTCCACTCGGCTGCCGCAGCTCTTATTGTATCTTCATCTCCCGTAGCAATTGCAGCCTTCATGGCAGCAACCGCTTCCTTATTATCGGAAGCTATACCCACGCTGTATATACGCGGTGACATTGTATAAGTACTGCTGTTCCATTTTGTACGGCTCACTTCCACTCCGTTTTCATATACTATTTTCCAAAGCTGAGCGGTATATCCGGTATGCGGCGACTGCGTCTGGGTTATTGTACCTATGGCAAGTGACGAATCAGCCACAAACTTTGTTTCAGGCTCTGTCGTTGAAAGAGTCTCGCTTTCGTATGCAACAGAATGAGACTCATCCCTGTATTCCTGTCCATATATATTGAAATAAATATTTCCGCCGTATGTATATCCTTCTATGTAAATCGGAGCGTCCGTATTATTTGTAAACTTAAGATCCTTATAATCTCCGGCCATAGCCGCATCACGGGAAGGGTCAACATATGATACTATCATAGAATGAGCATATCTTTCATCCACCTGCAGTTCTGCCATAAGCACTGCATTGTAAAGTGTGGTTGAAACCTGACAGATACCTCCGCCATATGTCTCTACCGTAGTACCGTTCTCATATGAACCCGCAAGTTCATACCCATTTTCTGCTGTCATCGGATTTACCGCATCATGTACAGAGAACTGCTCACCCGGATAAAGCACAGTGCCGTCAATCTTGCTTGCACCGTTAGCCACATTTTTGGCTCTCGCCCATGATGACGAGCTGTAGTCCGTAGAATACGAACCCAAAAGGTCTGTTACCTTTGCAAGCTCTTCTTCGGAGCCCTCCGGTTCTACTTCCTCTGTTATAAGAGTAAAGCTGTTGGTTTCAGAGCTCCACGCCGAATTCAGAAATGCATTAAGTCCTTCTATGCTGGCGTCTTCATTTATCGCAGTACCGTTTGAGCCTTCTATAACTGTAAACTCACCGTTTTCTCTCTTAAGTCCATAGTTTACCGGAGCGTTCTCAAGACTGTCGGCATTTTCATCGAATATAGCCTCGACCGTCTCCTCATCAACGCTCATATTCATGGCTATTGTACATCCGCCGTTTTCCGCATCCTTTATCTGTTTATATCTGGCAATAAGGTTTCCGCTTCTGCCATAGGAAAGAGCTTCTTGTGTCGCCGCTTCGGCATCATAGCTTATGCCGAGAGTGGAATTTGCCACCTCTATCTCTCCTATATCTCCCACCAGATAGGTGCTGCCGCTTATTACCTCATTTGCATATGCTTCTATCGCAGTTTCAGCGGTTTCTTCATCCATACCGCCCACATATACGCTGCCCACATACACTCCGTCAAGGATAACGCTGCCCGTTTCTTCCGCAAATACCCTAGACTGTGTAAGGCTCACCGCTCCAATTGTCAAAACAAAGGCAAGCGCGCAGAAAATCCATGTTTTTTTCAAGTTAATCATTTTCAAATACTTCCCTTCAATTGTAAATCGTTTTTTTATATGATAGACTAAACAATAGTTGCAAGAACAAAGGTTACAAACATAGCCAGTATAAGCATTATTACTATTATTGAAGAAATTATTCTTCTTGTTTTTGTTTTTCTGAAATCAAACATAATACTACCTCTCTTTGAAAGGAGCCATATAAATGACAATCTTTCCTATTTTTACTTCGGTTTGCGTCTTTGGCGTCATCTTTACCATAGCCCGCACCCGGGTCTCCAAAAAAGACGAAGCCACCGAGAAAGCCTTCTGGGACAGAGAAGATGAAGCCAACGCCACCCGCGCTGTAGACATCTCCAACCTCCCATATATAAACATCCCTTTGGACTACCTGCCGATGGGGATATCCGATGATGCCACCATCAAAGAATGTGAAGAGCAGATTAAATCGCTTTCCGGCAAAAAAATCCTTAACCTCTCCGGATACAGCAACACCGCTCTCAAGCTTATGTACGGTGCTGCAAATATTAATACACTCATTGAATGCGACAACAACTACTCAGAGCTCATCTCCCTCATTGTCAAATGGGGACAGGCCCTTGACAGGCTCGGATTCGAAGACGAAGCCATAACCGTGCTTGAATACGGCATAGGCTGGGGCAGTGACATCTCCGCCAACTTTGTTTTGCTTGGCGAGCTTTATTGCCGCACCGGAGAATATTCCCGTGTGGATGATTTGATTAAAACCGCCGAAGGCTTAAACTCTCTATTTAAGGATGGTATCATTAAAGCCCTGGTAGAACTTTAAATGCACATCCGTGAATAATTATTCTACCACAGATTTTTTTTCTGTACAATATTCCGTTATAAAGCATTTGTCGCATTTAGGATTCCTTGCCGTACAGATTGTCCTGCCGAAAGATATTATCTGCATATTGTAAATAATCCAGTGATCCTTCGGCAGTTTTTTCATTAAATCATACTCTATTTTTTCCGGGTCATCTTCCTTCGTAAGCCCAAGTCTTTTGGATATCCTCTTTACATGAGTATCAACCACAACAGAAGGGTCATCAAAAATATTTCCTCTTATTACATTTGCTGTCTTTCTCCCTACTCCCGGCAGAGAGGTAAGCTGCTCTATCGTCCCAGGCACTTCTCCGTTATATTCTTCCATCAACATCTTTGCACAGCCTATAATATTTTTTGCCTTGCTGTGATAAAACCCGATTGAACGAATATCATTTTCCAGTTCCTTTAAATCAGCCGCAGCAAAACTTTCCACCGAATCATATTTCCGGTACAAATCCTTTGTCACTATATTTACCCTTGCATCTGTGCACTGCGCCGATAATATGGTGCTTATAAGAAGCTGCCAGGGCGTATCATAGTTGAGATAACATTTATAGTCTGTTCCAAGATTCTCGTCAAGTATTTTTACTATTTCCTGCGCTCTTTTTTTCATAGGCATGTCTCCAAAAGGCAGATATTCAAAGAGCTGCGCCCTATACTCAAGCGCAGCCCGTCCTATCATTTATTTTGTTCCGAAAATTCTGTCTCCCGCATCACCAAGCCCAGGAACAATGTATTTATGCTCATTGAGGTACTCATCCAAAGCCCCGATATAGATATCTACATCCGGGTGATCCTCCTGCATTCTTGCAACACCTTCAGGTGCAGCAATCATGCACATAAATCTGATATTGGTTACTCCATGGTCTTTAAGCATCTTTATTGCAGCAGATGCCGAACCGCCCGTCGCAAGCATAGGGTCTACCACAAATACTTCTCTTTCGTTACAATCCTCCGGCAGTTTGCAGTAATATTCTACCGGCTCTGCCGTCTCCGGATCGCGGTAAAGTCCTATGTGTCCCACCTTAGCAGCCGGAATCATCTCAAGCATACCGTCAACCATACCAAGACCGGCTCTTAAAATAGGAACGACGGCAAGTTTTTTGCCCTTGAGTTCCTTTACAACAGTCTTGCAAATAGGAGTCTCTATTTCCACATCCTTGAGTTTCAGGTCTCTGGTAGCTTCATAGCACATAAGCATTGCCACCTCGCTGACAATAGTCCTGAAATCTTTTGAACCTGTTTCCTTCCTGCGGATTACTCCGATCTTATGCTGTATAAGCGGATGGTCCATTACCATTACTTTTGACATATTATATCTCCCTTCAAAATTCCGACCTGCGGACTTTCCTGTACATTATAGTATTTCATTCGTAAGTTTTCAACCCATATAATGATATGACTATAACTCACCTGATGCCTCTTCCCATTCTTCATACGCCGCATCAAGTTTTTCCTGAATTTCGTCCCTCTCTTTGCTAAGCGCATTAAGTCTGGCGGAGTTTGTCGCTATCTCGGGATTTAAAAGTTCTTCGTCCTTTTTCTTAAGTTCTTCTTCAAGTTTTTCTATCTTTTCCTCAGCAGCTTTTATGGCGTTTTCCTTTTTTCTTTTTTCCGCCTGCTGCCTCTTTTTATCCTCCCACGAAAGTTTACCTTCACTGACGCTCTGAGATATTTTGTCTTCAGCTTCCGGTTTTTCAAGTATGTCTTTTTTCTCAAGGTAATAATCATAATTACCTATATAATTTGTTATCTTTCCGTTTGACAGGTGCATAACCCTTGATGCTGTTTTATTTATAAAATACCTGTCATGAGATACATATAATACAGTCCCGCTGTATTCACCTATTACATCTTCAAGGATTTCTTTTGACACCATATCGAGGTGGTTAGTAGGCTCATCAAGGATAAGAAAATTGGCTTTTTTCAGCATAAGAGCCGCCATGGAAACCCTGCCTTTTTCTCCGCCGGACAACTCTCCCACCTTCTTAAAGACATCATCACCCGTAAATAAAAATGCCGCAAGTGTATTTCTAATCTCCGTTTCCTTTAAATCCGGATATCTGTCGGATATTTCCTCAAAGAGAGTTTTTTCCGCGGAAAGCCCCTGATGTTCCTGGTCATAATAACCGATTTCAACATTTGTGCCGAGGCTTAAAGAGCCGGCATCTGCCTCAATCAAATCACAGATAATCTTTAATATGGTTGTCTTTCCGCTTCCGTTGCCCCCTATCAGTGCAACCTTTTCTCCTTTTTTTATCTCAAAGCTTACTCCGTCAAACAGTCTGTTCGTCCCGAAAGCCTTTGAAAGCCCCGATACCGTAAGCACATCTTTTCCGCTCTCTTTCGCCGGCAACAGACTCATCCTCATGCGGGAGTTTTCTTCGACGGGCTTGTCGATAATCTCGGTTTTTTCAAGTTTTTTCTCCCTGCTCTCGGCTCTCTTTATGGATTTTTCCCTGTTAAACTGTTTGAGTTTGGTTATTACCTCCTGCTGATGCTTTATCTCCCTTTGCTGGTTTAGATAAGCACTCAGCATCTGCGTCCTCAGTATTTTCTTTTTAGCCGCATAATCCGTATAATTGCCCGTAAATACCGTAGCTTTGTGATGCTCTAACTCCACTATTTTTTCAGCCACCTTGTCGAGAAAATATCTGTCATGTGCAACTATAATCACAGCACCCTTGTACCCTCTCAAAAAGCCCTCGAGCCAGGTTACCGAATCTATGTCAAGGTGGTTGGTCGGCTCATCAAGAATCAAAAGGTCAGGTCTTCCGGCCAGCAGTTTTCCAAGCGCCACTCTCGTCTTTTGGCCTCCCGAAAGCTCCGAAATTTTTTTTCGTGATTCTTCCTCACCAAACCCAAGTCCTCTTATTACTCCGACAACGCCACTTTTATACGCATATCCGTCGTTTAAATCAAACTCGCGGCTCAGGCGGTTATAGGCGGCCAGATGTTTTTCAAGTTCATCGCCGTCAAGGCCGTTCATTTCCTCCTCCATCTTTCTGAGAGTCTCTTCCGCCTCGAGAATATCCTCTCTTGCCGACAGTATCTCCTCATAGATGGTCTTTTCGCTCCTTATGTCCATATGCTGGGCGAGGTAGCCTATTCTTTTATTCTTTGAAAAGTTTACCTCTCCTGCATCTGCAGACAATTCTCCTATAATTATCTTCAAAAGAGTAGATTTTCCGGCTCCGTTAATCCCGACTATGGCAACTTTTTCATTATCTTCCACATGAAAGGACACATCTTTTAATATATCCTCATCTCCGTAGCTTTTATTTACATTACTAAGCGATAATATCATCCCTGTTTTCTCTTTCCTTGTTTTTAAATGCCCATATCAAAACCGCTACACCTAACACTGTGGTAAAAATACCTATGAACTGCGAAGTGGAAAGGCTTCCTATGGTTCCTCTTGCCAGATCTCCCCTGAAAAACTCCAAAACAAATCTGCCTATGCTGTAGAGCACAAGATAGACCCCTGCGACAACTCCCCGTCTTTTTGTCTTTGATGCAAGGAAAATAAGTATGAAAAAAAGTACAAAGTCGCATGCACTCGATATGAGCTGAGTAGGAATGAGTGCTACTTCATTCGGAGCATACTCCGATGTGTGAAATGTAACACTGAAAAGTCCGTCATACTCCCGGCCATAGCAGCATCCGGCAAGAAAACAGCCTATACGGCCAAATCCCTGGGCCAGTGCCACCGACGGCATTACCAGGTCGAAATAGCTGACAAAATCCACCTTGTGCACCTTGCAGCAAAGCCAGCCGCCTATTATTCCGCCTATTATTCCGCCGTATACCACCCAGCCGTCCGCAAAGTTTAAAAGCACCAAAGGATTTTCTTTTACCTCATCTATTATAGTGATTGTATATAATATTTTCGAACCCAAAAATCCGGATATAACACACCAAATCACCAGACTGAATATCATATCAATGCTTAGTCCTCTTTTTTTAGCTCGCATCTCTCCGACAAAATATGCCGCAAGGATACCAATCGCTATCATCAGTCCGTATCCGTAGACTGTCACCGGTCCGATTGTTATTATTTCATTATGCATCTTCTCTCACCCTTATACTTATCTCTCCTGAATTTAAAACCGTTCTGCCTTCATTTTCCGAATCGACAATCAGTCCTCCGTTTTCATCTATACCTACAGCCTTAGCGTTTATCCACTCGGATTTTTTCGTATACCTGATATCTTTTCCTATAACTATGGAACGGGCTTTATATTCCTCCATAAATCCCTTTCCCAAAAGGTCGCCCTTTACTTTCATAAGCTCATTGTATATCTCCGCCACAAGGCGGCACCTTAAGCCTTTGGCTTTCTTTGGCGACAGCGCTCCTGCCACATCCTTTACCTCATCAGGGAAATCATTTGTGGTAATATTGACACCTATACCTACTATTACGCTCTTTAAATCCCCGGTTTCAAAGTCCGCCATTGCTTCCGTAAGTATTCCGCATATTTTACGGCCTTCATAATATATGTC
>CAJOOU010000138.1 GCA_905236735.1 uncultured Eubacterium sp.
AAGGTCTTCCCCGTGAAAGAGTATCTCTCCGCCGCAGATAAGTCCCGGCGGATAAGGAATCAGTCCCATTACCGATAAAGCGCTGACTGATTTTCCCGAGCCGGATTCTCCTACTATGGCAACAAACTCTCCCTTATGTACCTGATAGGACAAATCATCCGACGCGCGCATTTCGGTTTCATTCTTTTTGCCGCTCAAAAAATATGTCTTTAGATGTTTTACATCCAGAATAACATCATTTTTTTCCTCAGATGTCATAAATATCCCCTTTCTTATAAAGGATGGGCAAACGGCCCAAAGGGCCGATGCCCACCCTTTTAATTCAGCATTTATAATTTAAGTCCGATAATATCAGATTGTTACTCTGTCCAGATGCGCGATAAAATATCGCCGGCAAAGTAATACTGTGTCCACTTCTCACCGTTCCATCCTTTAAGCGAATCAGAAGCATAGTTATTATACTGCTGAGCGTAGCTTACAAGGATGTAATAATGCTGTGAAAGGTATTCTTCCGAAAGGCCTGCTGCCGCATCCACCATATCATCGAGTGTAGCCGCATTTGTTATGGCATCACACCAGTCATCAATAGCATCGTTGGTCTGGAATACATTGTTCATAACTCCGTCAGAACGGAAGATGTTTACTATAGCATTTGTCTTGTCTGTTCCGATTGAACCGTACATGGATGCCGGGTCTGTTCTGTCAGCCCCGTGAGCCGTCATTTCAGGCGGTGTAGAGCAAACATTGATGTTCATGGTAATGTTTACTTTTGAAAGGTATTCTGCCGCAAGTCTGAATGAATCTATAGGCTGTGCCTCATAGAGATATACATCAAACTCAAATCCGTCGCCGTAGCCTGCCTCTTCAAGCATCTGTGCTGCAAGTTCGGGGTCGTATGTAGTATATTCCGCAAGGGTTTCTTCAGTGCAGCCCGCCTCTGTATTAAGGCCTGTTCCGTTAAGGAAAAGGTTGATGTTTTTCTCGAGATCGTCCGCATAGGTGTATCCCTTGTACTCGCTTATAGCCTCAAGGTCAATGGCATACTGCATAGCCTTTCTTACATTGACATCGCTAAGCGCTTCTACCGGATTGTCACCGAGCTTTATGCACACTGCCGGGCAGTCATTGTAATATGAATATGTCTTAACACTGTCCGGAAGCGTAGATGCCTCGTCTGCACTTATAAGCTCGTTGTTTGCCACAAGCGCCTGAAGTTCGCCACCGATAATAGATGAAGTCATTGTAGCTGCATCAAGTGTATGAACAAGATTTACTTCCGCAAGATACGGGAGTGAATTTCCATCTTCGTCCGTAGCCCAGTATGAAGGATTTGCCGTAAATGTCATGGTATTGTCATTTACATAGTTTGTAAGAATGAATGCGCCCGTACCGCCTGCATAATGCCAGTTGGTCTTCTGCTCATCCGAAAGTTCATCCCACTCAGGTCCACAGATATTGAGCATTACGCACATAAATTTCTGCACATCAAGCTCTGTATTTGTGTTGAAATTGAATTTAACCGTAGAATCGTCAACAGCCTCTACAGAATCAAGCATTGTAAGAGAGCCCGGCCAGTCTGTCTGTTCCATCTGTACCTGGGTAACTCCGTCAAATCCCATGACTCTGTCATAAGAATACTTAACATCCGCTGCAGTAAGTGCTCTGCCACCGTAGATGTCATATTCCGCATCCATACCTACCGCAGTCTTGTCTGCGAAGGTTACTCCATCCTGAAGAGTTACCGTAAGAGATGAATAATCGTCTGCCATCTCCCATTCTTTTGCAAGATTTCCGGAAATGTAGTTGATATCAAGATAAGCTGTCTTAAATCCGAGTTCTTCCCTGTTGTCCCAGTTAATACCCCAAAGGGACTCACTGAAAAGATCTACAAAGTTACGATTGTCGTTTGCCGATACATCATATTCATTGTAGAACTCAGACCAATAGGTCGAAAATGTACCTCCCGAAACCGGTGTGCCCGCATCAAACGACGGGTCTTCAGTTGTTTCCGCAGCTGCATCAGACGATGCATTGTCTGCATTCTGGCTTTGGCCACCCCCACATGCAACAAGAGAAAGCGTCATAGCCGACACAGTAAGCGCAGCAAGTGCTCTTCTTAAAAGATTCTTCATAATTTACCCTCCTTAATGATTAAATCATGAGAAAATTTTATCACTTACCTTTAAAGTCAAAAAAGGGCGTTTGTTGCGGAAAATTCTGTCCTTATTTTCCCAAACAAACGACCTTTTATGCTATTGTACCATTTCTTTGTGCTCCTAACCCAATGTCTGCATTTGTAGCAGCTTTTTACATATCTCTTAGCATCTCCTTAAGTCTTATCATCTCGTCACGCATCCGGGCTGCGGTCTCAAAATCAAGTTCTGTTGCAGCTCTCTGCATTTTCTTTGTAACCTCGCCGATAAGCTTTTCGAGTTCTTTTTTATCCATTGACTCCGGATCTTTTCTAAATGCCTGCTCCTCCCTGGCAATCTTCCGGGAAATGGTGATAAGCTCACGCACTTCCTTTCTTACAGACTGTGGTGTTATGCCGTGCTCATCATTATATGCTTTTTGTATACCGCGTCTTCTTTCGGTTTCATCTATAGCGTTTTTCATCGAATCCGTTATTGAATCGGCATACATTATTACATGTCCGTCCACATTACGGGCTGCCCTTCCTATGGTCTGAATAAGAGAGGTTTCAGAACGAAGGAAACCTTCTTTATCGGCATCAAGAATAGCTATAAGGGTTATTTCCGGGATATCAAGCCCCTCCCTCAACAGGTTAATACCCACAAGCACATCAAATACCCCGAGCCTTAGGTCTCTTATTATCTCCTGCCTTTCCATTGTATCTATGTCAGAGTGCAGGTACTTTACCTTCACCCCGACCTCTCTCATATAATCCGTCAGATCCTCAGCCATCCTTTTGGTAAGAGTGGTAACAAGAACCTTGTTGCCTTCCTTTACTTCCTTGTTTACCTCACCCAGAAGGTCGTCTATCTGCCCGTCAACAGGTCTTACCTCTACCGGCGGATCCAAAAGTCCTGTAGGTCTTATGACCTGCTCTACTCTCAAAAGTTCATGCGTTTTTTCGTATTCTGCGGGAGTAGCCGATACAAAGAGCATCTGGTCAATTTTGTCTTCAAACTCTTCAAAATTAAGAGGTCTGTTATCCAGCGCCGATGGCAGACGGAATCCATAGTCCACAAGAGTCGTCTTCCTTGAACGGTCTCCGTGATACATAGCCCTTATCTGCGGCACCGTCATATGTGACTCGTCAATCATTATCATAAAATCATCCGGAAAATAATCTATCAGAGTCTCCGGAGTAGAACCCGGCGCCCTGCCCGAAAGCGGTCTCGAGTAATTTTCAATTCCCGAGCAGAATCCCGTCTCTTTGAGCATTTCTATATCAAAATTCGTACGCTCGGCTATACGCTGCGCCTCTAAGAGCTTATCCTCGCCCTTGAAATATTTTACCCTCTCTTCCAGTTCCTTTTCTATCTCAACACATGCAGCATTTATCTTCTCCTGCGGCACCACATAATGAGATGCCGGGAAAATGGCTATATGTTTAAGTTCCTGTTTTATCTCTCCGGTCAGAACATCTACCTCCGTAATCCTGTCTATCTCGTCTCCGAAAAACTCAACTCTTACGGCACTGTCCGAATAATCCGCCGGGAAAATCTCAACAACATCCCCTCTTACCCTGAAGGTGCTTCGTCTAAAATCCATATCCCCCCTGGTATATTGGATATCAACAAGACCTCTTATAACATCATCTCTGTCCATCTCCATTCCGGGGCGCAGAGATACCATCATATTCATATAGTCCGAGGGCGAACCTATGCCGTATATGCAGGAGACGGAAGCCACAATAATAACATCCCGCCGCTCGGCCAGAGACGAGGTGGCGGAAAGCCTGAGTTTATCTATCTCATCATTTATGGATGAATCCTTTGCAATATAGGTGTCTGTCGACGGCACATAGGCCTCCGGCTGATAATAATCATAATATGACACAAAATACTCTACGGCGTTTTCCGGGAAAAACTCCTTAAACTCCCCGTAAAGCTGCGCTGCAAGAGTCTTGTTATGCGCTATGACAAGAGTAGGTTTGTTTATCTGCTCTATTATATTTGCCATGGTAAAGGTTTTGCCCGAGCCTGTTACTCCGAGAAGAGTCTGAAACTGATTACCCTCTTTAAATCCCTTTACCAGAGCCTCTATTGCCGCCGGCTGATCGCCGGTAGGTTTGTATGGAGAATGTAGTTTAAATCTGTCCATTTTTATACCCTAAAAGTAAAGGGCCGGCAATACCGACCCCTGATGCTATGCAAATTTACCGCAACACTGTTTATATTTTTTACCGCTTCCGCACGGACACGGATCGTTAGGATATACCTTTGCCGCTTCGCGCTTCTTCGGTCCGGAAGATGCCCCCTCGTCTTTGTTGGTACCGGTAACCTTGGCAACTTCCTCACGCTCAACCTTGACTTCAACCTGGATATGATAAAGGAGACGAAGAACATCTTCCTGTATGTTTTCAATAAGTCCGTCAAACATCTCATATCCGGCAAGTTTGTACTCTACAAGCGGATCCTTCTGTCCATATGCCTGAAGTCCTATACCCTGTCTAAGCTGGTCCATATCATCAAGATGGTCCATCCACTTGCGGTCGATTACCTTAAGAAGAACCACTCTCTCAAGCTCTCTGAACTGTTCTATCTCTGGGAATTCCGCTTCTTTTGCCTCATAGAGTTTAACAGCTTCTTCCTTTAACCTGTGCTTGATTTCCTTGGCCGAAAGTTTTCCGACCTCCTCTTCTGTAATCGTCTTAAGAGGAATTATAGGAGTAATAAGCTCATTGAGTTCGAGATAATCTCTCTCTTCCTCGGCATTGTCATCCGACATCACTGTATCAACAGCACTTTCTATCTTGCCTGTTATCATATTGATAATGGCATTTCTCATATTATCGCCGTCTAAGACTTTTCTTCTTTCGTCGTAGATAATCTCTCTTTGTTCGTTCATTACCTGGTCGTACTCAAGAAGATTCTTTCTTATGCCGTAGTTGTTTCCTTCTATCTTCTGCTGCGCCTTTTCTATTGAGCTCGAAAGCATCTTATGCTGGATTTCCTCGCCTTCAGGTACTCCTAAAGCATTAAACATATTTATAAGTCTCTCCGAACCAAAGAGTCTCATCAAATCATCCTCAAGCGAGATAAAGAACTTTGACTCACCCGGGTCGCCCTGACGACCGCTTCGTCCGCGGAGCTGATTATCGATTCGTCTTGACTCGTGTCTCTCAGTACCTATTATCTTAAGACCGCCCGCAGCCCTTGCATCCTCATCAAGCTGGATATCCGTACCACGACCTGCCATGTTGGTAGCTATGGTTACCTGACCTTTTTCGCCGGCGTGAGCTACTATCTCCGCCTCCTGTTCATGGAACTTGGCGTTAAGTACCTGATGCTTTATTCCTTCTTTCCTGAGCATGGCACTGAGAAGCTCAGAAGTTTCGATTGTAATGGTACCTACCAGTACAGGCTGACCTTTCTCGTGGGCCGCCTTTACCTCGCGTACAACCGCCTCAAACTTTTCTTTCTTTGTCTTATATACGACATCATCATGGTCAATTCTTGCTATAGGTTTATTGGTCGGAATCTCGATAACATCCATTCCGTAGATGTCCCTGAACTCCTTCTCCTCGGTAAGAGCAGTACCTGTCATACCACCCTTTTTCTCGTATTTGTTAAAGAAGTTCTGAAATGTAATGGTAGCAAGTGTCTTGCTCTCTCTTTTTACCTTTACATGCTCTTTTGCCTCAATAGCCTGATGAAGTCCGTCAGAGTATCTTCTTCCCGGCATAATACGACCTGTAAATTCGTCTACGATAAGCACCTTGTCGTCCTGCACCACATAGTCCTGATCCCTGAACATAAGATAATGAGCACGCAGGGCAAGGATAACATTGTGCTGAATCTCCAGATTTTCCGCATCTGCAAGGTTTTCAATATGGAAGAACTGCTCTACCTTCTTCACACCGTCTGCGGTAAGGTTAACTATCTTGTCTTTCTCATTTACAATAAAGTCCCCGGTCTCTTCAATCTCGACACCCATAATGGCGTCCATCTTGTTAAACTCCTGACTCGCCTCACCCTTAATGAGCTGACGGGCAAGTACATCACAGGCTTCGTAGAGTTTTGTGCTCTTTCCGCTCTGTCCGGAAATAATAAGCGGTGTTCTCGCCTCGTCTATAAGTACAGAATCGACCTCATCTATGATGGCATAGTGCAGGCCCCTCTGCACGAGCTGATTCTTGTAAATAACCATGTTGTCCCTAAGGTAGTCAAATCCAAGCTCGTTATTTGTAATATATGTAATGTCTGAATTATATGCCTTCTGTCTTTCTTCCGGTGTCATATCATTTAAAACAACACCTACCGTAAGTCCAAGGAATTCATGCACCTGTCCCATCCACTCGGCATCTCGCTTTGCAAGGTAATCGTTAACCGTGACAATGTGCACTCCTTTGCCTTCAAGGGCATTAAGGTATGCCGGAAGAGTGGAAACGAGGGTTTTACCTTCACCGGTACGCATCTCTGCTATTCGTCCCTGATGGAGGATAATACCACCTATAATCTGTACCCTGTAATGCTCCATACCGAGCACTCTCTTTGCAGCCTCCCTGACAGTGGCAAAGGCTTCCGGAAGAAGCTCGTCAAGACTTTCCCCCTCGCTGAATCTCTTTTTGTACTCAGCAGTCTTTGCTTTAAGTTCATCATCGGAAAGAGCTGCAAATGTATCATGCAAAGCCTCGACCTTGTCAGCTGTTTTTGATACTATTTTTACCTCTCTCTCGCTGTGAGTACCAAATATTTTTTCTATAAAACTCATAATAATCCTAATCTCCTGTTTTAATGCGCATTTCTTCTCCCAAACAGACCAAAGCGCTGTTAATTATTTTAACACTATATGTATTATTAGGCAATAAACGAAATATTAACTTTTTATGAACCCGCACCAAATCCCTTGCCCCGCTCTTCCATTAATGGTAGAATACTTTTCATTGATGGCACACAAATTAATGGCACGCAAAGAAAAGAGGTCAGAATATGTACAGATACAAAACAAAGGGAACATGCTCACAGTATATAGATGTTGAGCTCGACGGAAATGTCGTTAAAGAAGTCAAATTTTACGGGGGATGCGACGGCAATCTTCAGGCTATCCCTAAACTTGTTGAAGGTATGACCATAGATGAGGTCGAAAAAAGAATCTCCGGTATATCATGCAACGGACGAGGCACTTCATGTGGCGACCAGCTCGCAAAAGCACTTCGCGCTGCATATGAAGCGGAGTAGGGTATGCCCTACTCCGGCGTTCCGGATATCATCCACGGCGACGGCTGATTTACAAACATACTTGATTTGTTTGTCTTAGCCACCGTAATCTGAATAACTTCCGTAAGTTTTATTCCATGTCTTTTAAATAACTCTTTTATTCCGGATAATATATCCAGTTCCAGAGTATAGACAATAAACTCCATCTTCGGATTAATCTTAAGAAGGTTCTCCACCTGCTCTTCAAGCTTGTCCGTAGCCACAATAAAAGCAAGGCGCGGTATAGGCAGATTTTTCATATTTGCTATATCCACATTGTCCACTATGGCAACATTGTGTACCCCGAATTTATCGACATTTTCCGCCATTGATGCCTTTGAGCCCGGATCCGTCTCGACAGCTATAATAGTACCTCTGTACGCCATCATTGCGGATTCTATAACAATACTTTCTCCTGTAACTATACAGATAACATCGTCAGTATTTACTTCGAGCATACTCATTATCACCGCACGAATCTCATGTCCGACATAATGTATCGGTCCGCGGCTGAAGTTCTCGTTCTTAATACCGATTTTGTATGATTCATGAGCAGTCTCGTTTTCTATAAGCAAGACAGTAGGACCATCTATCTCGTCGTCAATCATTTCCATTATAATTTTTTCTTCGATATTGTCATTTACCTCGGTGCCTTTACCTACAAACACCCTTAAGTTGCCATGTCCCGATTCCCAGATATCATAACAGATGTTTTTCTGCGTTTCATTTACAAAAAGAAGGACATGCCTGTTGGTTTCAACCGACGGAAGAACATTCTTCATCTTCTCGCATATATTCATAATTCTTACATCTTCAATGGAAAGTCCCTCTCTATCAGCAAAAAAAGCCAGCCAGTCCATGATTTGTTTATTTGTAAAATTCTCAGCCAAAACTGTATCCTCCAAAATTCATATTATTTTCATGTCCCGCTCATAAAGCGTTTATCTCAGCCGGAGACTGCACCCCGTCTGAGATAAATATACCACAAAAAACACGAGAAGAATACAGATTTATTTGGCCAACCAGCTAATCTAGGTCTTTTTTGCAGAATATGTCAATTTACACTATCGTGACACCTGCAAAATTTGACACACCGGCCATACTGTGATATATTTCTAAAATATTACACATTTGTTACAAATATTAAATTTAGAAATCAGGAGAAAAAAATGAATACTATAAAAACAAAAATCAGAGCAGTTTCAGCGGTACTTATCCTAAGTATCCTGTTTACTGCAACGGGAGTATGCTTTGATACGCCCGATAAGGTATGGGCTGCCGCCAAATACTCAGACCTTACCCAAAACTATGACAATATATCCCTAGAGCTTGGCACAGAGGATGCAAACGCCGGAGACTTTTTTACCATAAAAAACAAGTCTTCAATGACCATAGCAGCCTCCATTGTAAACAGCATCACCTACTCTTCCGACAATGATGAAGTAGCAGCGGTAAATTCTTCTTCCGGCGTGCTTTCCCTCATAAGCGCCGGCGAGGTAACAATTACCGCCACCTATAAAACGGAAAGCGCCTCATACACCCTTACCGTATGTGAAGCAAATGCTTTC
>CAJOOU010000139.1 GCA_905236735.1 uncultured Eubacterium sp.
ATTTGCGTCAGCGTAGCTGACATATTTCATATGCAAATCTCTGCGCATCCTCGCGGAGCGTTTATCTCAGTCGGAGATTGTAACCCCAACTGAGACCAGTTTGTTATAACCCACCTTCGCTTCGCTTAGAGGAAGGGGTCTTATCCGACTGAGATAAAAAACCGCCCGGCAGAACCGGACGGTTTTTTTAATGTCTTTACTGAAGTAAAAGCAGACTGAATACCAGTGTAAAGAGGGCAACGGTCTCAACGATACCTACTACAATGAAGTAGTTTGCCGTACCTTTACCCGTAGCTCCGAGTGCATCTGCAGCAGCGGCAGCACACTTGCCCTGGAAAAGTCCAGAAAGACCGATTGCAAGTCCGCCGAAGATACCTACACCAAGTGCAAGTCCCGCATCAATTGTTCCTGCAGCCCATGCTGACTTAATAAAGTTCATAAGAAGGAATCCGTAAATTGTCTGTGTTAAAGGAGCTCCCGAGAAAGCGATCATAATGAACGGAGCCGGCTTTCCGGCAGCGTAGCATTTCTTCCATGCTCCTACTGATGACATACCGGCAAATCCGGTACCAAACGCAGATCCTGCAGCTGATAATCCAAGTGCGGCAGCCATGCCTAAAAATCCTAAATTCATAAGTTAATCTCCTTTTCTTTTTAAATTAGTTCTTTACCTTGTCGTTTATCTTGAAAGGCTCATAGGCAATTCCTGCCCACTCGAGTCCAACCTGTCCTGAAAACTCCAGTACATTCAAACGAACACCATGTACGATGACCGAAAGGAAGGCCATGATAATATTAAGTCCGTGTCCAATCAGTACAACTATAATCGCTACAATAATAAGAGGTCCTTTAAATCCCGCTGCTATATCATTGAAACTTTGTGCTATGGCAAGCGATGCCATACCTACGGCAAACAAACGAATATAACTCATTACATTACCAAAGCAGCTGATGGTATTTAAAAATACCGTAAACGCATCCGCAAGTCCGCTCTTAAGTCCTGCTCCAAAGCTCTTATCCGGTGACATTCCTCCGAAAAGCACTACGAGAACAAATGCAACACCCACTGCAGCGAAAACCGGTTTAACAGGTATATTTTCGCCGATAACCAGGTACAAAGAGAGCAAATACATTGCAACAACCGCTATTGCCCATCCGATATCAGCCACAAAACTCAAATCTTTCTGTGCAAGTTTTCTCCTTACGGCAAGTATTGAGCCAAGAGTCATCTGTATCGCTCCAAGTGAGAATGAGAATTTCATTATCACATTCTGCTGAACTGTAGTCGATACGCCGAAGTACTCCGGATAGTTTGCAAAATTCGGAATTACAAGTGCTTTCAAAAATGGTACATTCATCGCACTTTCCATACCGAACCAGGTTCCGGTTATCGCACCCCAGACTATGGTTGCACACGAGAGGACGAAAACAAGGAATATTGTATTCGACATCTTCTTTGTCTTTACAAGCATAGCAATTGCCGCTATCAGAATCAGGCATCCGTATCCTGCATCACCTATTATCATTGCCACAAATACCGCGAAAAACAATAAGAACCAAAGTGATACATCTTCCTCTCTGTATCCCGGCAAAATACCGAGGATATCAAACAGGGGCTCTATCAGTTTTGTAATCTTGTTGTACCGCATCTTTGTAGGCACGCTCTCATCATCTTCAGCCACATCTTCCATAGCCCAGGCCCATCCGCCGGTCTTTGCAGCCGCCTTGAAAGCCTCTTCGTCAGCCTCCGGCATATAGCCGTAAATCCATACGAAATCCTCATCTGACTGAGTGCTCATTGACGCCGATGAGAATATTTCCGCATTCTGCGCCTTGAGCATCTGTGCATCAAAGCTCTTTTCGTATTTGGATGCATCCTCGAGAAGCTTTGTAATCTCTCCGTCTTCTCTTTCGCATTCTTCTATTTCCGCCCGAAGCTGCGCTATGCTCTTTTCCGGAAGCGCAAACTCATTTGCGCTCAAGGCCGGAGTAAGTGCGCCGATGGTTGCCACCGCATACATCTTGTCGACTTCCGAAAGCCTGATAAGTCTGATGCTTTCGTCTGCGAGCGCCTCTGAAAGTTCGCTTTTACCAAGGCGGTAAAAATGCAGGTCATATCCGCTGTCCCTGAGATATTTTACATCCTCCGGAGAGAAATCTCCCCACGGGCTTATACGGTCTATTTCAGCCGCATCCATACTGACGGTCTGTGCAAGTGCCGATTTTTTATCCATGGCACCAAGCACCTCATTATACATTTTTTCAAATTCTTCGTCGGAGAGAATCTCCTCTGCCGGCTTTTGCTTATCCGGCAGATAATCCTTCAAAGCCATTGATGTCTTTGAAAGCTGGGTAAATCTTTCCGATATTTTTCGGTCCGCGCTTTGTTTTTCAGCCAGATGCACTACGCCAAGCGAGCGTAAGCCTTCAAGCATCTGCTCTTTTCCGGAGACTGTAGTCACCACATGGACCATTTTCATTTTTTCTATCATGACCCTGCCCCCATTAATTTTTTCTTTGAAATCTTACCGCGCACAACCGCTGATGTCTGCTGGTCTCCGAGGTAAACACCGATAACACGGATATTTTCCTTTGCTTCCGGTATCTTTACCTTTTCAAACAGGTTCACCCTCTGCGAGGTGGTACGAAGCTCTTTTTCCAAAAGTTCAACCTGCTTTTTAAGTGTGGAAACTATAGCATCAAGTCTTGCAATCTCGCGCAGTTTTACTATTGCTGTATCAACCCAAAGCGGATATTCATCCACATCGTATGAGATATCTTTAAATGTCAGCTCTCTGAAGGTCGGAATGGTAACTCCGGCAATATTCTCATTTTCACAGATAACAGTATCCGGCTGTACCAGATTGCCTATCTTTTTCGCATCTTCAAAGATGGTGTTTTCGGCAAATACCGCAATCCAGTCATCAAGATTGCCAACCACTTCCTCTATCTCAGCTTCTTTTTGTTCAAGCTCGGCGTTTGTCTTCATTATCACCGATTGGAGCTGCTGCTTTTTGAGCTGCAGTGTCGGCAGATAACGCTGATATTGCTTTAGGTTGTCTTTCTGCACCTTCTGCTCATTTTTTGTTAATTTAATCGCCATACAAAAGCTCCTTTTAGTGAAGCGCTTCCTTCTTCGGCCATCTCTCCTGAATAAGGGAAGATTTAAGACCTGTCTCATTAGGCTCAAAACACTCTGCCAGAATCTGCCATCCGAGATCAAGTGCATCCTCCAAAGGAATGTTTACGCTCAAATCCATAAGTTTCGTTTCAAAAAGTTCACCATACTTAAGGAGTTTTTCGTCCCACTCTGTCATAAGGAATCCCATGGATTTTTTCTCCAGACTCTCTTTATATGATGAGTAGATACGAATCATACCGTCCATAAGAGCTCTGTGGTCATCCCTTGTCTTGTCATTTACATTCTGTTTCAATCTTGAAAGAGAACCAAACGGCTCAATATGACCGTTCTTAAGGTAGTACTGACCTTCTGTGATGTATCCGGTATTGTCCGGTACAGGATGGGTTACATCATCACCCGGCATTGTTGTTACACCGAGGATGGTGATTGAACCTGCTCCGTCAATATCCACCGCCTTTTCATATCTTGATGCAAGGCATGAGTAAAGATCTCCCGGATATCCTCGGTTTGAAGGTACCTGCTCCATGGTAATAGCCATTTCCTTTTGTGCATCCGCAAAGTTTGTCATATCGGTAAGAAGTACAAGAACCTTCTTTCCTTCAAGAGCAAACTGCTCTGCAACCGCAAGAGACATATCCGGAACAAGTGTACACTCAACAATTGGATCAGCCGCCGTATGAATGAACATAACGGTGTGGCTCATAGCTCCTCCGGCCTCAAGAGTGTCTCTGAACTCAAGGTAATCATCATATTTAAGACCCATTCCTCCAAGAACGATTACATCTACTTCCGCCTGCATGGCAATACGGGACAAAAGCGCATTATACGGTTCACCGGAGATTGAAAAGATAGGGAGCTTCTGGCTCTCCACCAGTGTATTAAACATATCAATCATAGGTATACCCGTACGAATCATCTTGTTTGGAAGAGTTCTCTTTGACGGGTTAAATGACGGACCTCCGATATTAATCATATTCTCCGTAAGCGCCGGACCATGGTCCCTCGGCACTCCCGTACCGTCAAATATTCGTCCCAAAAGGTTTTCCGAAAACGACACCTGCATAGGTCTTCCCAAAAAGCGTACCGGATCCGTGGTGCTGACACCCTGCGCGCCGGCAAACACCTGAAGGGAAACCATATCCTTATCCAGTTTGATTACATTTGCGTAACTGTCTCCGACAAGAGCAAGGTCACCGTTTCTAACGCCCTCAGCTCTGACGGTAATAACATTACCGACAATTGATTCTATCTTTGTATATACTTTCTGCATAAGCCCTCCTATATAGCAACCTTCGCCTGATAGAAGTCAGTGATTTTCTTCTCCTGTGCTTCAAATTCAGGTGTTTCGAAGTGAGTGTTATGCCAATCCAAAAATTCCTGCCTGAGCTGGTTGAAGAATCCTCGGATTTCTTTTTTGTCACCAAGGTCGTAGTCTGCCATAAGAGCGTCATAAAGACGGTCAAACTCACGGCGCTGTCTTTCCGGTGGGCAAACGGCATCTATCGGATCAAAAGAGTTCTGCTGCAGATATACCGCGTCAAGAAGCTCTCCCTTCTGATATACAATATAGTCTTCTTCCGAAGTACCCTCTTCTCCGACCACCTTCATCATCTGGTTGATTTCAGTACTGCGGATAAGAATACCTCTGGCTTTCTCCACGCGTTCCATATCTACAACACCCTTGTATTTAGACCACGAATCCATCGGATGGATGGCCGGGTATTTACGGGCATCCGAACGCTCTCTTGAAAGTCCGTGGAATGCACCTACTACCTTAAGCGTAGCCTGCGTAACCGGCTCCTCAAAGTTACCACCGGCAGGTGAAACGGTACCACCAATAGTTACGGAAGCTGTTCTGCCATCTTTGAGGCGTACCTTTCCGGCTCTCTCATAGAACGCCGCTATTGTAGACTCCAGATATGCCGGGAAAGCTTCTTCACCCGGGATTTCCTCAAGTCTGCCGCTCATCTCTCGCATGGCCTGAGCCCAGCGGCTTGTTGAGTCGGCAAGAAGAAGAACATCGAGTCCCATCTGTCTGTAATATTCTGCCAGAGTAACAGCCGTGTAGCATGAAGCTTCCCTGGCCGCAACAGGCATTGAAGATGTATTACAGATAATGATTGTTCGTTCCATAAGTGAACGGTTTGTTTTAGGATCGACAAGTTCCGGGAACTCTGTCAGAACCTCAACAACCTCACCGGCACGCTCTCCGCAGGCTGCAACGATAACAACATCCGCATCAGAGTTTTTAGCCTCAAGATGCTGAAGCACTGTCTTGCCGGCTCCGAAAGGTCCCGGTGTACAGAAAGTACCGCCCTTCATAACAGGAAGGAAGGCATCTATACAACGAATCTTTGTTACAAGCGGTTCGTCAGGTCTGAGTCTTTCATCATAGCACTTAACGGCCTGTTTGATAGGCTGGGTAAATACCATGGAAAGTTCCTTCTCTTCTCCCTTTTCATTTTCTATCACACAAATGGTTGAGCGAACATTATATGAGCCCGCCTCTTTTATTGATTTTACCTTCCACTCACCTTTGAGGGTAAACGGCACCATAATCTGGTGGGTGAAAATACCTTCCGGAACAGTACCTATCGTATCTCCCGCAAAAACCGTGTCCCCGGCCGAAACCTTGGGAGTGAAATCCCAGTCACGGTTGGGAATAGGGTCAAGATAAACACCTCTGTCAAGGAAAAATCCGCATTTTTCTGCCAGCTCCGGCAGCGGATTCTGCAATCCGTCATATACCTGGGTCAAAAGTCCGGGACCCAGTTCCACGCTCATCAGCTCGCCGGTAAATTCAACCTCATCACCGACTTTGATTCCGTCTGTCATCTCGTAAATCTGCATGCTGGCCTCTCCGTCATTTATACGGATAACCTCGCCCTTGAGACGCTTGTCTCCGACAAGGATGTAACCAACTTCGTTTTTACGAACAGAACCGTCAAAGCTGACCTTTGTTAAGTTACCGTTTACTCCGGTAACCAGTCCTTTTATAGTATCCATTTAGTTTCTCCTATAAACTCTGCACACGCTGCCTTACATCCGTAAAAAGGTTTGTAAACTCAGCCTTTCCTTTGTCATGTTCAAAACAGCTAACGCGTTCAAGCAATTTTAGTTTTATCGCATACCCGAATAACACCACATCATCAAAGGTATGTAAACCTACCAATGTATCAAGCAGTTCAAACTCGTAATCAAGAAGAATCTTCTCCGACTCAAGGGGATTTTTGGCCGACAGTGCCGCTGCCACTACCTGTGCACCCGTTCCGTCTTTATCGTAAGCGGATGAATATGTTTTCCCCATGGCCATACTTCTCTGATAATTAAGTTCCTTCATCAGCGATCCGTAACAAGCGCCCCACTCTTTTAAAAGCGGTCCGTTTACGCCATCCACCGATGTAAGAGAGAGTTCTTCAAGAAGTTTGTACTTTTCTTCACTCACATTTGACTGGCAGCACTTAAGGAACTCATCATAAGTCATTGGTGCCTCGCTGTCAGCGTATAATTCGGGCAGGCTTGATATCAGATAATAATATGAAGCCAAAACGCACCTCCTCTTAGAAATCGAGATTTCTGAAGAACGGCATAAGCATCTGCATCACTTCTTCGTCGGTGCAGTCAAAATAGCCGGAGCCATCATTCGCTGCAAGTCTGAAGCCAGCCGAAACCGCCTTTACCGGCTTAATCGTAAGCCCCTTCTTAATCTCATCTGCAAGTGCACCCTTAAGGGCATCCGTAACCTCCGCTACCTCAGCCGTATATTTTGAAACATCTTCTCCTTCAACGGCAGCGCTTATAAGCTTACCGAGCGCCGCATCGGAGAACTGCTCCGAAATCTTAGCTGAAAGGATTTTCTCAAATTCGGCCTGAATCTCCTTCTTGAAGGAAATCATCGCATCTCTTTTTGCCTGTTCTGCACTTACGGCTGCACTTTCCCTAAGGATACCGATCTCTTTTTCGGAAAGCTCCTTAGCGCTTTTAGCCTCAGCTTTAGCGTCCGCAATAATGCTTTCAGCCTTTGCTTTGGCTTCAGCTATAATTCGTTCGCTTTCCGAGTTGGCTGCATCAATCCCTTCTTTTCTGATTGACGAAACCAGATCCTGAATCTGTAATTCCATATGTGCTCCTTTCTCCTGTTTATATTGTTCTGCATCGTCAAAAGCTATTGGCAATCAAGTCTAACTCACAAGACCTGGCACGCCGCATACCCCCGACACATTGCGTACACCTCAATTATACACGAATATTCTGTAATTTTCAAACAAATATAGCAAATACCTCCTTCTAATTTGAAAATTTTCAATCAATTAGGAAACTGCATAAAAAAAGGAAATTGTCAAAAATGACAATTTCCTTTTAACTTTTTCATTTATTGGATTTTATAATATCTGTTATTCACTGTCTCCCGATGCATCTCCGCTTTCAGTTGATACATATGTATAAAGATGAGCAAACGATATTTTTTTCCATACCTTGTTTATAACCGTAAACTCTGTTTCTTCCTGCCACTCAGCATAAGTATCCTCATAAAACTGCTGGTCTGCCTCATCCTGAAGTTCTTCTTTCTTGTCAGCAGAAGCTTCTTCATCATATTCGCTGTCAAGTCTTATAATATAGAGAGCATCATCTGTTTCAACATACTCGGAAGCAACTTCTCCTTCGGAAAGTCCGTCTGCGGCTTCAAGCACAGCCTCATCCATTCCGTCGTCGCCTTCATTGTATGAATATGTTGCAGTCTCTTCTCCGTAGATTTCAGCCATTGTCTCAAGGTCATTGCTGTTCGTTCCAAGTATAATAGCCTCGGCCTCGTCCTTAAGGTTTTCTATCTGCTCATCGGTATACTCCACAACATCTCCCGACTCGTCTTCCTCGCCCTCAAGTGAGATTTCAATATAGGTAAATGTTCTGCAGGCTGCCTCTTCATCTGTTATCTCAACATCACAGGCATCATAAATCGCATCATACATAAGGCTTTCAATTGTTGTAAGTCTTAAGTATTCTGCCACAATTTCCTTTGTAGCTCCCATATCCTTTATGGCTTTTTCACTGTTGTCAGCCATAAACTGCTCTGCCGCCGCATCTATTGCCTCAAGCTGCTCATCACTTAAGCTGACTCCGTACTCTTTAGCATGAGCATCCATTCTGTAAAGGCTCTCAATTCCTTCAAGGAAGTCTTCCCTTACCTCTTCTTCCATTGTAGAACCTTCG
>CAJOOU010000140.1 GCA_905236735.1 uncultured Eubacterium sp.
CCTTTTTGGGTAACCACAATTTTTTTATATCTTTTGTCCTTGCAGCTGGGTACTCTTTCAATAAATCCTTTAGCTTCAAGCCTTTTAACAATACCGGTAATTGTGGGATTTGACCGGTTCATCGCCTGCTCAATATCTATCTGATTTACTTCTTCTTCGCGGCAGCATACCAAAAACATCAGTACCTCAAACTGCGACGAGGTAAGCTCAAATTTTGACATCTTCTGATTTCGCCCGGCTTCCATATGATTGGACAAAGTTTTAAGCCAAAAGCCGACATCATCATTTTCCGAAACTTTTTCAAACACCAGCATTCTCCTTTCTACTACAATATATTTATGGTTAATATCCCTAACATCAAAAAGATAGCATACTAATTAGCGTGCTATCTTTTAAATACATTCTATGCTATGTAGTTTTATATGTCAAGGATATTTTATAAAAAATTCTCTAAACTGCTACATTCCGAGTTTTCCCTTAAGAGAATCCATCTGATCAACAAAAACAAGAATTTCGGCCACAACCTCGTAAAGCTCCGGAGGAATGGTATCTCCTATCTCCAGTTTGGAAAGGGTATCTGCCAGTTTATGGTCTTTATAAAACGGTACATTTGACTCTATACCCTTTTCGGCGATTTTTTCAGCCACAGCCCCTTTACCTGTTGCCAGGATTTTAGGCGCAGCGTCTCCCGGCTGGTAGGCCAGAGCCACCGCCGTCTTTACCTTTTTAGGGTCAACATTACCTTTTTTTAATACATTGTTTCTCGAAGCCTGTGCCATATCTACACCGTCACATCAAATGAATATCTGTGTACCTTTCCTACCGACTGTCCCTGTTTCAAAAAATCGCTTACAAAATCCACCTTTTCCTCTTTGTTTTCAGCCGTCACATTCACATTATATCCTTTTCCTTTAAGTCTTTCGGTAAGTATATCGAGGTGTTTTTCTATAAAGTCGAATGACTTTTCATCCTCAAGGAAAAAATGAGTCCCGACATCTTCCCCTTTCATTGTTACTTTTACATCAGTTGAACCGAGATTGTCCATATCGAGATGTAAAAAAGCCGTCAGAGTGCCGTCGGTATCACCCATGTTTTTTTTGTTCGTATATACATAAAGGTCGCTGTGGGCATTTTGTCCCATCATACGAAGAGGGAGCTGCACATAAGAGTACTGCTGGTTTATCTGGTTTAAAAACGATATGTTTTGTCTGACCGCCGAGGACTGTTTTGCCAGAGCCTTCGTTTCGGGTGTATCGGCTTTATTAAACGCCTCCGCAAAACGCTCCATCTGCCTGTCGAGTTTCTCGTAGAGATTTTCTATCTTCTTTTCTTCTCCTACTTCCTTAGGCAAAAGAGTCCACTGTTTTTGCATAATATCCTTCAGAACGGAGATAAAAGTATTATCACCCAGAATATCTCTCAGCTGCTCAGTTGATGCATTTTCCGGATTATCAAGCACAGTTAAAATTGCATTCATCAGATGAGCACCGTTTAAATCCCCTCTTAGATTTTCTCCGTCAAAAAGCTCCGCTATTTCCGGATAACTCTCAGCAAGAGGCAACAATGTTTTTTCCAAAGAAGTCATATCATAACCCGTATATGACAGATTAGATTTTAACGCATCAACAGGAGCCTCGGCATTGGCCATCTGAAGTATTATCTGCTCTTTTTCGGCAGGAGAAAGTGAGCCATCAAACTGCGCTATATCAGCACTGCTTTGATAAACAGCCCCCTCATCATCAGCCGAAAGCCCGGCCGCAAAAACTTCATCATCAGTAATAAGGTTTGCAACCGTCTCGGGAGCCAAAGCTCTTTGTGCATCTTCAAATATCACCGGCTGAGTATCTTCGGCATCTATGGTATTTACTATCACATTGCCAAACTCATCTATCCTCGTTCCGGGCGGCATGGATGGTACACCTGAAGGCACTGCATTTTCTGACATATCATCGGAATACATCTGCTCATTTATACTTGCCGCCTGTGACTCTCCCGTACTTTTAAAAGTTTCTATAATGTCATAGGCTATTGAAGCAGCCTGCTCCCTTGTGAGGCTTTCTCCGGCAAGGAGCTTCGGTATCTCTCCCATCATATCTTCCATCTGGGCTAATACCGCATACTGGTCGCTGCGATAATTCTCAAACTGCGCTATATTGGTCTCATTTAGCGGAATACCGATTTTAAGCATATCAACTATGGTTTTGGGATCTGTATTTTCAAAAGCCATAATTTGGTGTGCCATAGCTGCAACCGAGGATTTGTCTATCGGCATCTGATTTTCCATCATGGACTGCACCATTGAGATTGTGCCCTGATTTACGCCTACACCGGCACTTTTCAGGGCAGAAAAAATTGTATGATTATTAGTCCCCTCTCCCTGGTAAAGCTTAATCTGTATCTGCGCAGACTGGGTCTGGTTGTTTTTCACCTCAAAAAACAGGGATTCCCCTGTCTTGACATTTACCCCGGAGTCAAGCATGGCTCTGAGGCTTCCTCCGTTTTGCAGTTTTATAAGTACATTTCCGTTTGAGTTTTTGGTAATTGTACCCTCAAAAATATTTCCGGGAGTAAGCAGGGAGTCTGAGATATTGTTTTTGGGCGTAGCAGAAGTACCCTCGGTATTGTCGCTTGAAAATACCGAGGTTACCGCATCCTGAAACCTGTTTACAAAATCCCCTATCTGCATTTATTACTCCTTTCAAGTCTCGCGGAGCGTTTATCTCAGTCGGAAATTATTACCCTACTGAGATAAAAAATTCCCTATAAACGACCTTCTGTGTATGTTTGATGGTCCATACTTTTTAATAGCCTCTATATGCGCTGCCGTGCCATACCCCTTATGAGCAGCAAAACCATACTCAGGCATTTCTTTATCGTATTCGTACATGATGTGATCCCTTGTCACCTTTGCGATAATACTTGCAGAAGCTATACTTATGCTCTTGGCATCCCCCTTTATAATGGGCTGCTGTTTAATATCAAGTCCGGGTATGGTAACCGCATCATTTAATAATATATCGGGAGTTTCTCCGAGATTTTTAACTGCCTCTCTCATAGCTTCATATGTTGCATTCAATATATTTATCTCATCTATTCTCTGAGGCGAAGCCATGCCCACTCCAATATGCAGAGCCTCTCTTTTAATTACTTCAAAAAGTTCTTCTCTCTTTTTTTCTGAAAGTTTTTTGGAATCATTTACATACATAATCTCGCAGCCCTTGGGCAGGATTACAGCTCCCGCAACCACAGGACCTGCGAGCGGCCCCCTTCCGGCTTCGTCAATACCGCATATAAACTCACACTCGGGATATTTATCTTCAAACTCCCTCATTTTCCTTATGCGAGCTCTTTCCTTTTCAAGTTTATCCAATGATTTTCTGGCGCTTTCAACAATATTTTTTACGCCGCTTCTTTCATCGTCTTCATAATTTTTTATAAAAAAAGGCAGCTCATCAATATCCGCCGCCTTTAATTCTTTTTTTATATCACCTATTTTTTTCATTTTTCCCCTTCTTGCGGCACTTCAAGAGTAATCCTTCCCAGTCTGCCGCTCCTGAACTCATCAAGTACCAAAGACGCTGCCTTATCATAGTCATAATCTCCGCCGCCCTTGAGGCAGCCTCTGATTTCGGCAATATCCATAAGTACCTGTGAAGATTCATTTTCTTCATTTACATTGTATCTGTCTGATATTGTACCACAATAATTCTCTTTTAAAAAGTCAATCAGATTAATGGCCAGTTCCTCACTCTGAAGCAGTTCATCCTTTATGGAACCTATCAAAGCCAGTCTCATTCCCACAAGCTGGTCATCAAACTTAGGCCATAGTATGCCGGGCGTATCAAGAAGTTCGACACTTTTATTTAGTTTAACCCACTGCTTACCCTTGGTAACTCCCGGCTTATTTCCGGTCTTGGCTGTAGCCCTGCCGGCAAATGTATTTATAAAAGTAGATTTTCCGACATTTGGTATCCCTACTATCATGGCTCTTACCGGACGGTTTAATATACCTCTTTTTCTGTCTCTTTCCTTTTTTTCTGCCGAAGCCTTATCTATTACATTTTGAATCTGTTTAACAGAGCCTCTGTTTCTCGAATCCGCCGTCACCACAAAGCAGCCTTTTTCTTCAAAATAGTTTTTCCAGAGATTATTCTTAGACTCATCAGAAAGATCAGCCTTATTCATAAGTATAACCCTTGATTTGTTTTTACCAAGCTCATCAATATCCGGATTTCTGCTCGAAAGCGGCAGTCTCGCATCAACAAGCTCAATTACCATATCAACAAGTTTTATATCTTCCTGCATCTGACGCTTTGCCTTCGTCATATGCCCCGGATACCACTGAAAATTCATCCTTTACCTCACTAATCTATAAACCCAAGATGAGAGCCAAATGACACCGCCATATAAACCTCACCCTCTATATCATCCTTTGTCACAATACCCACGCTCGCGTGCCGTGAGTCCTCTGAACTGTTGGGATTGTCTCCCATCACAAAGTACTCTCCATCTCCGAGAGTTATTTCATCCGCAGCATTTCCCGCTACTGTTATCTGACCGGAAAGTCCCGCAAGTGACACTATCTCATCATTTACATAAAGCTCTCCGTCGCTTACCTGTACACTATCTCCCGGCACACCTACAATCCTTCTGATATAATAATGCGATTTTGTATTAGAATCCGGTCTGAAAGCCACCACATCTCCTCTTTGAGGATTTATCAGTTTATACTTAAGTCTGTTAACCAGCACCACATCGGTATTGGAAAGAGTGGGATACATCGCATCCCCCACCATCGATGTCCTGAATCCGAATGCAGCTACAATCAGATAGGCAGCAAGCACAACAGCTATAATCTCAGCAGCCCATATTGTCACATACAAAACCCTGCCTTTATTTATTTTTCGTCTTCTTCTTTTAAACGACAGTCCTTTTCTCATATATTCTCCTGTCACAAAAGACCTGCACATTTATGTGCAGGTCTTTCAATAATACTATTTAACAAGCTCTTTAACCTTTGCAGCTTTACCGATACGGTCTCTTAAGTAGAACAGTTTAGCTCTTCTTACTTTACCCTTACGAACTGTCTCGATTTTCTCAACATTAGGGCTGTGAAGCGGCCATGTTTTTTCTACGCCTACACCGTTTGAAAGCTTACGAACCGTAAATGTCTCTCTGTTTGAAGAACCCTGTCTTTTAATAACAATACCTTCAAATACCTGAATCCTTTCACGATTACCTTCTTTGATTTTACCGTGTACTCTTACGGTATCACCAACCTTAAACTCGTCAATTTCTGCTTTAAGCTGTGCATCCTCGATGCTCTTAATAATGTCGTTCATACGAACCTCCTATATAAAACTTCGATGTTCTTAAAACCAAAAGTTCCAGCGGACCATCAACATCACATACTACGATATAATACCACAGCTGAAAGCTCATTGCAAGCAGTTTTTCGCCGGATACAACATATTAAGCTGATATTTTATTTTCCAAATCTCTTACCTTAGATTGCAAAATATTAACCTGTACCATTAACATTTCGACAGCGCTGGTTGATTTTGTAGTTTCATTAAACTTTCTCATTATATCAGAATGTCCTTCGGCAACTATGGCAATATTTCTACTGACTTCATTTTCCAATTCAAGTTTGACAGCCGATACATCATCTTTAAGATTATCAACATCCTCTTTAAGAGATTTAAGGAATTTAACATCCTCTTTTAGATTGCTAACATCCTTTTTTAGATTGCTAACATCTTTTTCCAACGAGCTTAAACGCTTTTCTACATTATCCAATCGCTTTTCTACATTATCCAATCGACCGTCCATCTCTTCAACTCTAAGGTCAATATGTATAACTTTTTCAACAATGAGATCAATCTTTTCCTCGTATGTCATAGTTTATTACCTCTTTATGGATATACTTTAAAAATTCGGATGAAATAAAAATGTGAGTCTATAATATCATCAGTATTTGGGGGAGTCAATACAAGGAAAAAAAGTTTGAATAGAAAAACAATAGGCCGGAGGCTGCAACTACAACCTCCGGCCGTTTATGCTTTATTTATTATCTCTTAAGGTTAATAAGTTCCTCAAGAAGTGTATCCGATGTTGTGATGATTCTTGAGTTAGCCTGGAAACCGCGCTGCGTAGTGATCATATTGGTAAACTCACTTGAAAGGTCTACATTGGACATTTCAAGTACGCCGGTTGCAATAGAACCGCCGTCTGCAGTTACATCTACACCTATGCCGTCAAACTCACCTGAGTTAAGTGTCTGCGCATAGCAGTTTTCACCGAGCGACTCTAA
>CAJOOU010000141.1 GCA_905236735.1 uncultured Eubacterium sp.
CCCAGCCGATGACAACCAAAAGCATGGCATACACATGTCTTATCACCGCCGGAAGCTTTTTAAGTGCGCTGCCCCATACAAACTTTTCAAGAGTAAGAAGGATGAAATAATATATTCCCCACATAAGGAAATTCCATCCCGCTCCGTGCCATATACCTGTAAGAGCCCATACGACAAGAAGGTTTACAACCTGTCTTTTGACTCCGCATCTGTTTCCGCCGAGAGGTATGTATACATACTCCTTAAACCAGCTCGAGAGCGTCATATGCCATCTGCGCCAGAACTCTGTAACAGAGGATGACTCATATGGGTGGTCAAAGTTTTCCGGATAATTAAATCCCAGGATTTTGCCGAGACCTATTGCCATATCGGAATATCCCGAAAAATCAAAGTATATCTGGAAGGTATAGCACAGTGCTCCCAGCCATGCCATGGATGTGCTTAAATTGCCGGCTGATGAGATTTCCTCCCAAAGAGCTCCCATCTGGTTGGCAATGATTACCTTTTTGCCGAGTCCCACCGTAAACCGCCATATACCTGCGGTAATGTTTTCAAGCCGGATTTTTCTGTTTTCAAGCTCTCTTGATACATCAGTATATCTGACTATCGGCCCTGCTATGAGCTGGGGAAACATACAAACATAGGTGGCAAAATCCAGAATGTTGTGCTGTGCTTTTGCCTTGCCCCTGTAAACATCTATCGTATATGACATTGTCTGGAAGGTATAAAATGATATACCTATAGGAAGTGCCACATTTAAAAGCGAAAGTCCCGCTCCGCTAAGCGTATTTATGTTTTCAATCACAAAATCCGTATATTTAAATACTCCAAGGATTGAAAGATTTCCTATTACCGATATTATAAGTACAGCTTTTTTACCTTTGCCGTTTCCTGTTTTGTCAAAGTGCTCTATAGCCCTTCCGTTACAATAATCAAATACTGACGAAAATATCATTATGGCTATATACGCCGGTTCTCCCCATGCATAAAATAAAAGGCTTGTCAAAAGGAGAACTGCGTTTTTCCCTTTTGCGGGAATCGCAAAATACAATATGAGCACCACCGGAAGAAAGAAGCTCAAAAATACAAGACTGCTGAAAACCATTATCTTATATCCTCCGCCCTCGGGAATATCAGGTCAATTCTGTAGTTTCCCTCTTCTTCCGATATCAGACACTCTCCTCCTAAAGTATTCATAAGTCTCTCCATTATCTTTTTACCGAGTCCCGTGCTTTCTTCTTCACCATTTTTTTCTTTTATCGCGTTTGTAAAAGAAAGTATTATTTTTCCGTCTGCCTCATGGCTTGCTATCACAACCGGATGGGTTTTATCCGCATATTTTTCAATATTTTTGGTGATATTGCTAAAAAGCCGTCCTATTACCTCATGGTTGAGCTCGACATCGCTTTTTATACCGGTAAAATGTTCTTCCACCTCAAACCCGCAGCTTTTAATGTATTCCTCGGTAACTGAAATATGTTCTGCAAAAGCCTCTCCAAACTCCTCTCTTTCAAGCATATATACTTTTGAGCTGTTTATAAGAAATAGCTCAAAGGTGTCATTTGAAAAGGTTTTTATAAACTCCGTGTTCTCTTTCGCCTTTCGGATATAACTCCTTAAGTCTTCTGTGCCCTGTTTTTCCGCTTCTTCCAACGCAAAATCCAGATACATCTGCAGTGAAGTGATAGGCGTCCTTATATCGTGCGCCATCTCTGTCACAAGATTATTGCTGGCTTTTTCCATATCCATAATATCCTGGAGTTTTTCCTTAAATGCTATGCGCATATTTTCAATACTTTCCGAAAGAGTCGCTATCTCATCATTACCCTTATATTCAATGTGATAGTCAAGGTCTCCTCCTTCAAGGATATGCACAGCATCGTTAAGAGCCGCTATCCTTTTAAGCGGCCTTCTCATGCCCAGATATATCAGCAGGAAAAATATTATTGTACTTGCCGCAACAACCATATATGTCGCAAAATCAAGCACCCTCTCACTACTGTAATCATAAAAAGCCACATCACAATCAGTATCGGCAAATCCCAAGGTAAAAACATAATAATCCTCGTAATCAGCCTCCTCATACTGGTATTCCTCAAGTTCTTCCTGAGTGTAAAACGGGGCATAAATCATTATGCCGTCCCTGTAGACATAGATGAATGTCATCTGAGATGAAACATATTCATCTATAGCTTCGTAATCGTCAGAGGAAATATCGTTTTCGACAATATAGTTTTCAAAGTTTTCCGCATTCTTCTGATTTATTTTCAGTTCAAATTCCGGGGAACTGAAATAATTTGTCATAGCATTTTGCACAATGCCGTTTACAGCGAAAAAGAAAAGTGCTGCCACCATAAAAGATATTGCTATCCATATATTAAGTTGTGCTGTAAGACTTCCTATTTTCTTAAACAAATTTATAACCTCTTCCCCATTCCGTAACTATGTGCATCGGCTTTTTCGGGTCATCTTCTATTTTTACCCTAAGCCTTCGTATAGTGACCATGATTACATTGTTTGAATCGTAAAAATAGGGTTCTTCCCATACCGATTCATAGATAACTTTGCCCGAAAGAATTCTACCCTTATTTTTCATAAAAAGCTTAAGCAATCTGTACTCTGTCTCAGATAGCTCCAGTTTTTCATCGTTCTTCCAGACCTCATTATACTTTTCACTGACCCTTAAATCTCCGGAAATAAGATAACCGCTTCCTTCCGCGTTCTCATTTCCCTTATACTCATTATAGCGCCTGAGAAGCGCCGATATACGCGCCAAAAGTTCTTCATTGTGAAAAGGTTTGACCAGATAATCGTCTCCGCCCGCTTCAAGGCCTTCCATCTTATCCATTATCTGTGATTTTGCCGTCAGAAATAAAATGGGGATATTTGAAAACTGCCTTATTTTCCTACAGGCTTCAATTCCTCCCATACCCGGCATCATTACATCCATAATAATAATGTCCGGAAGGTGCTGCATCATTTCGACTGCGGTTTCGCCATCATCTGCCAGAAGCACCTGATATCCGTTTTTGTCAAGGAGAATGTTTATCGCATCTCTTATATATTTATCATCTTCCACAACAAGTACCCGGCTCATAATATACTTCCCTCCTTTCTGTATTCTAATATAAAATACAATTCTTACACAATCCTTACAGGGGAAAAATTAAAAGAAAAAAGCCTTCAGTTTCCTGAAGGCTGTTATAAGGTAATCCGATTACCTTATAGGAGAAGGTATTTTTACTATGGGGTATAGTAAAAACTATATAATGTATTGGGGGGTTTTTACGAATGTAATTATAACAAAGAGGTGGGAGTAAGTGTTAACAAAGTTTACAAAAAAAACGGCTTTTTTTTGTGCAACATGCACAAAAAGCCGTTTTCATATTTAGTTTTCGAAAAGTGCTTCAAACTCTTCTCTCGTAATCTTTTCTTTTTCAAGCAAAAGCGCCGCACTTTTTTCAAGTACATCCATATGCTCGTTTATTATGGATTTTGCCTTCTCATAGCACTCATCTATTATGCGCTTAACCTCGTCATCAATCCGCCCTGCCACATTTTCACCGTAGCTCTTTTTATGTGCAAGATCCCTTCCTATAAATACCTCATCATCATCGGAGTCGTAATTGATGAGTCCGAGTTTATCACTCATACCGTATTTAATCACCATAGCTCTTGCAAGCTGTGACGCCTGTTTAATGTCCTGGGATGCTCCTGTGGTAATATCGTCCAATATGAGTTCTTCGGCTATACGGCCACCCAGATCAACCATTATCTCCTGAAGCATCTTGCCCTTTGTCATAAACATCTCATCTTTTTCCGGCAGCGGCATGGTGTATCCGGCCGCACCCGAACCCGTAGGTATAATAGATACCGTGTACACCGGTCCGACATCCGGAAGCAGATGGAATAAGATTGCATGTCCCGACTCATGATAAGCCGTGATGCGCTTTTCTTTCTCGGAAATTATCTTACTCTTTTTCTCTTTTCCTATACCTACCTTTACAAAGGCGTTATCAACATCTTTCTGCTGGAGATATTCCCTGCTTTCCTTTGCCGCAAGTATCGCTGCCTCGTTAAGCAGGTTTTCAAGGTCGGCTCCGGTAAATCCGGCTGTCGTCCTCGCAATCTTTTCTATATCTACATCATCTCCGAGCGGTTTGTTTTTGGCATGAACTTTAAGTATATCCTCCCTGCCCTTTACATCAGGTCTGCCTACCGTTACCCTTCTGTCAAACCTTCCCGGTCTCATAATCGCCGGGTCAAGGATATCTACCCTGTTTGTGGCAGCCATAACGATGATTCCTTCGTTTTCGCCGAATCCGTCCATCTCAACCAGCATCTGGTTAAGAGTCTGTTCTCTCTCGTCATGTCCGCCGCCCATACCTGTGCCTCTGCGTCTGGCAACGGCATCAATCTCATCTATAAATACGATACACGGGGAGTTGCGCTTTGCCTCTTCAAACAAATCCCTTACCCTCGATGCACCTACGCCGACAAACATCTCCACAAAGTCCGAGCCCGATATACTAAAGAAAGCCACACCCGCTTCGCCGGCAACAGCCTTTGCAAGAAGGGTTTTTCCTGTACCCGGAGGTCCTACCAGAAGTACACCCTTAGGTATTCTTGCTCCGAGATTAATATATTTTTCCGGGTCCTTTAAAAAATCCACTATTTCTTCAAGTTCTTCTTTTTCTTCGGCAAGTCCCGCAACATCTTCGAATTTGGCAAGTTTGTCTTCCTCTGTAGTCATCCTTGCCCTGCTCTTTCCAAAGTTCATCATCCTTGAGCCGCCGCCGGCATTTGCCGCCGCCTGATTGTTCATTATAATGAAAAATATAAAAACAATGGCAAATATCACAAGGAGCGGAAGCATGCTTTCAAACCAGCTCTCCTGCGGTACATCCAGATAATAATAATTGGTAAAATCATTATCATCCATTATCTTCTGTGCCTCTGTTACATCAGGTACCGTCACCTCAAACAGAGTATCATCATCCCCCTCAAGAGTCACCGTCAGTGTTCCCGTAGGCGTCTGCGCATTCTGTGATATGATGACCTTGAGTACATCTTCGTTTTCGAGTTCATCCTCAAACTGAGTCATTGTCATCTCAGGCACCTGTTTCTGGGATACACTCAAAAAGTAGTACACTCCCAAAACCACCAGTATGACTAAAATATAAATTCCAAACCCTCTGCTTCTTCTCATATAATCTGCTACTCCTTAAGGTTTAATACTCCCACATACGGAAGATTTCTGTATTTCTGGGCATAGTCAAGACCATATCCCACTACAAATTCATCAGGTATATCAAATCCGTTATAGTCCACTTCCACCTCAACTTCCCTTCTGTCCGGCTTGTTTAAAAGAGTACAAAGCTTAAGGCTCTTTGGCAGCCTGTCACTTAAAACCTTGAGCAAAAAGTTAAGGGTGCGTCCCGAATCGATAATATCTTCTATTACTATTACATTCTTTCCTTCTATTGATTCATCGAGTTCCTTTTTTATCTGTATAACTCCTGTGGATTTTGTTCCGGCGCCGTAGCTTGATGCCTGCATAAAATCTATCATAACCGGGATGGTCAGCCTTTTGGCAAGCTCACATGTAAAAAACAGGCTTCCTTTAAGAATACATATGAGAGTGACTTCCTGTCCCTCATAATCCTTATTAATGGTATCTGCCAGCTCCTGAATCCTTTTCTCCACATCTTCACGCTTAATAAGAACGCTTATATTCTCACTCATTTTTTTCCTCCAAAACGGATATTTTTAGAACTTTTCCGGTAGTTTCCGTTACCTTATAGAAACTGCCCAGCCTTAAGCCGACCACCCATATTATATGACTTCCGTCAGCAAAGACCACAGTTTCATCCCTTTTCGCCCGGGGCAGCTTTTCATCTATAAAGAAGCGATTCAGCTTTTTTTTAACACCGTCTCCCACGGTAATATAGTCCCCGGCCTTTGGGTGTCTGATTTCAAGACTTCCTGTTATTTTATCACAATCCACATATTTAGTATACGGATTTTCACTGATTATTTCTCCCATTAAAGGGTTTTCTTCTATCTCTATCTCAAAGCTTTTCCCTTCAAACCTCGGTGAAAGCTTTTCTCCCCTTTCTATTCCATTTATCTGTACCCTCGTTCCGCGTCCGGATTTGTCCCTGTTTCTGGCTATCCTCAGCACATCATATTCCCTGTATACCGCAATGTCATAAGGGAGATTTACCATCTTGCCGTTTTCGGAAGAAATAAGCTGCTCAACAGACTCTATGTGTGCAGACGAAATATCCTTTTTTTGTCCGCTGACCGCTTCGACTGCCGCCTTAAGTACGCTAAGCCTTATAAAAGGATGGAG
>CAJOOU010000142.1 GCA_905236735.1 uncultured Eubacterium sp.
AGCTGCAGGAGCGTATCACCTCCACCAGAAAGGGTTCCATCACTTCCGTGCAGGCGGTCTATGTCCCTGCCGATGATTTGACAGACCCGGCGCCGGCTACTACCTTTGCCCATCTTGATGCGACAACTGTTCTTTCACGAAAGATAGTAGAGCAGGGTATATATCCGGCGGTAGATCCCTTAGAGTCTACATCGAGAATCCTTGAGCCGGATATTGTAGGTCAGGAGCATTATGATGTTGCCAGAAAGGTGCAGGAGTACCTGCAGAAATACAAGGAGCTGCAGGACATTATTGCAATCCTCGGTATGGAAGAACTTTCGGACAGTGACAAGCTGGTTGTATACCGTGCAAGGAAGATACAAAGATTTCTGTCACAGCCGTTCCATGTGGCTGAGAACTTTACCGGTGTACCGGGAAAGTATGTGACGGTGGAAGATACTGTAAAAGGATTTAAGGCCATACTTGACGGAGAGATGGATGATTATCCGGAGGCTGCTTTCTTTAATGTGGGAACCATAGAAGATGTAAAAGAGAAGGCAGCGTCTATGGCGTAAGGGAGATAAATTATGGCAGAGACGATGGGACTTTACCTCGTGGCCTGTGACAGGCTGTTTTACGAGGGAAGAATAGAACATATCACAGTACCGACAGTAGATGGTGAGCTTGGTATATGGCCTCATCATGAGGAACTTTTTATTGCTATTACCATGGGCTCCTTAAGGTTTACAAAAGAAGGAGGCGAGGTAACTGAGGTGTTTGTGACCGACGGGTTTGCTGAGGTTGCCAATAACCGAATGAGGGTAATGGTACAGACAATCGAGCTTCCTGAAGAGATAGATATAAACCGGGCAAGGGAAGCTGAAGAAAGAGCCAAGGAAGCTCTCAGACAAAAGAGGAGCATTCAGGAATATCATCGGTCTGCGGCATCCCTCGCAAGGGCGATGGAAAGAATGAAACAGGCCAGCAGGCATTCTCATTAAAAAAACCATCCGGACATTAATAGTGTTCGGATGGTTTTTTCTATATATAGAAAAAGACTTTGCATAAAAACACAAGTTGTGGTATCCTATCATAGGATAGAGAAAACATGTTCGACTCTCTGTTCGGTTTTAATAAAAAAAGAGGGAGATTTTTATGGCAAAAAATGAAAACTACGGTGCCGACAGTATTACCGTACTTGAGGGGCTTGAAGCGGTAAGAAAAAGGCCGGGAATGTATATAGGCTCTGTATCCAGAAAGGGTCTTAATCACCTTATATATGAGATAGTTGATAATGCGGTGGACGAGCATCTGGCCGGATATTGCGATGAGATACGGGTCACTCTCGAGGCAGACGGTTCGTGTACGGTTTGTGATAACGGAAGAGGAATACCGGTAGATATGCATAAAAGCGGTCTGCCTGCCGCCAGAGTGGTGTTTACCACCCTGCATGCGGGAGGCAAGTTTGACGACTCGGTTTACAAGACCAGCGGTGGACTTCACGGAGTGGGTTCGTCTGTTGTTAATGCGCTTTCGGTTTATATGGATGTTGAAATCTCCAGAGACGGAGAGGTGCATCACGACTACTACGAAAGGGGCAAAGTGGCGTTAGAGCTGGTAGACGGCAGACTTCCTGTTCTCAGAAAGACGAGGTTTACAGGTACAAAGATTAATTTCCTGCCGGACCCGGAGATATTTGAAAGGACGGATTTTAAAGAGGATGAGGTAAAGAGCAGACTTCATGAGACCTGCTATCTGAATCCTTCTCTTAAGATTCACTACGAGGACAAAAGACGGGAAGAACCGGAGATAATAGATTATTATGAGCCTGACGGAATAGTCGGGTTTGTAAGAGAACTCAACGCAAATACCGAAGTTGTCCATGATGTAATTAAGTTTTCGGGAGAATCTGACGGCATATCGGTGGATGTGGCTTTTCAGTTTACAAATGAATTCCACGAGAATATCCTGGGATTTTGTAACAATATATACAACGCAGAGGGCGGCTCACATATTACCGGATTTAAGGGAGCATTTACCAATGCGATAAATGTATATGCGAGGCAGCTCGGTATATTAAAGGATAAGGATGCCAATTTTACGGGAGCCGATGTAAGAAACGGTATGACAGCTGTCGTCTCAATCAAGCATCCGGATCCGAGATTCGAAGGTCAGACCAAGACCAAACTGGATAATCAGGATGCGGCAAAGGTGACTTCGAAGATTACCGGTGATGAAATAGTACTGTTCTTTGATAAAAACCTTGAAATCCTTAAAAATGTTATAGCGTGCGCAGAGAAGGCCGCCAAAATCAGAAAGGCGGAGGAAAAGGCCAAAACCAACCTTCTTACCAAGCAGAAGTTTTCGTTTGATTCCAACGGAAAGCTTGCCAACTGTGAGAGCAGGGATGCTTCTAAGTGTGAGATTTTCATAGTCGAGGGAGATTCTGCCGGAGGCAGCGCAAAGATGGCAAGAAACAGGGAGTTTCAGGCTATTTTGCCTATAAGGGGTAAAATCCTCAATGTGGAAAAGGCCTCCATAGATAAGGTACTTGCAAATGCAGAAATAAAGACGATGATTAACGCTTTTGGATGCGGTTTTTCGGAAGGGTACGGTAATGATTTCGACATTACAAAGCTTAAGTATGACAAGGTTGTAATCATGGCCGATGCCGATGTGGACGGCGCTCATATATCAACCCTTCTTATGACGCTTTTTTACAGGTTTATGCCGGAACTTATATTTGAAGGGCATGTGTATATAGCAATGCCGCCTTTGTACAAGGCTCAGCCGTCGAAGGGTGAAGAAGAATACCTCTATGATGACAGAGCCTTGGAAGAATACAGAAAACGGCATAAAGGCCCGTTTACTTTGCAAAGATACAAAGGTCTCGGTGAGATGAGCGCAGACCAGCTCTGGGAGACAACGCTCGACCCTAAGAGACGCAAGATGAGACGGGTTGAGATAGAAGACGCGAAAATGGCATCCGATGTAACGGCTATGCTCATGGGTACGGATGTAGCTCCCCGAAAGGCATTTATTTATGAAAACGCTACCGGAGCGGAGCTGGATGTGTAATGCAATGGAGATAAATTATGGAAAACAACGATAATATTATACAAACCGAGTATTCGGAGATAATGCAAAAATCATATATTGATTACGCCATGAGCGTAATCGTGGCAAGAGCTCTGCCGGATGTGCGTGACGGCCTTAAGCCGGTACAACGCCGTACTCTTTATGATATGGCAGAACTGGGACTTAAGTACGACAGGCCGTACAGAAAGAGTGCCCGTATAGTGGGAGATACCATGGGTAAATACCATCCGCATGGTGACAGTTCGATTTACGGCGCTCTTGTTGTGCTTACCCAGGACTTTAAGCAGGGGCTGCCTCTTGTAGACGGACACGGCAATTTCGGCTCGATAGAAGGAGACGGAGCGGCCGCTATGCGATATACCGAGGCAAGACTTGAAAAGGTGACGCAGGAGGTATATCTGTCGGACCTTGACAAGGATGTGGTAGACTTTGTGCCGAACTTTGATGAGACCGAAAAAGAGCCGGAGGTTTTGCCGGTAAGAGTACCCAATCTTCTTATTAACGGAGCGGACGGTATTGCGGTAGGTATGGCTACAAGCATTCCTCCTCATAATTTCAGGGAAGTTATAGAGGGAATGAAGGCTTATCTTAAGAAGCCGTCGATAAGTACGGCAGAGCTGATGGAATATATTACCGGACCGGATTTTCCGACAGGCGGAATTGTCACCAATAAAGATGAGCTTTTGGAAATTTACGAAAACGGAGTCGGTAAAATAAAAATCAGGGGAAAGGCAACCGTTGAAAATATAAAAGGCGGTAAGCAGCAGATAGTAATAAGTGAAATACCCTATCCTATGATAGGTGCCAATATCGGAAAGTTCCTTAACGATATCTACAGTCTTGTTGAGACCAAAAAGACAAATGATATCACGGATATATCAAATCAGTCATCAAAGGACGGTATCAGGATTGTCCTCGAACTTAAAAAGGGAGCAGATACCGAGAATCTGCTGAATCTTTTGTATAAAAAAACAAGGCTTGAGGATACTTTCGGAGTAAATATGCTGGCGGTAGCAGATGGCAGACCTGAGACTCTTTCGCTTCGTGATGTCATAAAATACTGCGCGGATTTCCAGTACGAACTCAATGACAGAAAGTATTCCACCCTCCTTGGCAAAGAACTGGATAAAAAGGAAATCCAGGAAGGTCTTATAAAGGCAGTTGATATAATAGACCTTATTATAGAGATACTTCGCGGCTGTTCAAAGGTAGAGCAGGCAAGAGCCTGCCTTACAAAAGGAGAAACCGCCGGCATAAGATTCAAATCTGATGAGTCCAAAAGACAGGCCGCCCGGCTTTCGTTTACCGAAGCACAGACAAAGGCCATCCTTGATATGAGGCTGCAGAAACTCATCGGTCTTGAGCTCGAGGTGCTTTTAAAGGAACATGAGCAGACTCTTAAAAACATTGCTACCTATGAAGACCTTCTTGATAACAAAAAATCCATGACAAAGCTCATCATAAAAGAACTTGACGGATATGCCAAAGAGTATGGCAGGGACAGAAGGACTGTGATAGACAATGTGGCTGAGGCCGTATTTGTCGAAAAGCCTGTGGAAGCAAAACAGGTTATGTTTGTTATGGACAGATTCGGATACGGCAAGACGATAGATATGTCTGTATATGAGAGAAACAAGGAGACCGTATACGAGGATTACAAATATGTATTCCCATGTATGAATATAGGAAAAATATGCATGTTTACAACTCTCGGTAATCTGCATATGATAAAGGTAAAGGATCTGCCGCATGGCAAATACAAGGACAAGGGTACTCCTCTTGATAATGTTTCCAACTATGACAGTTCAAAAGGTGATATACTCTTTATGTCGAGCATCAGCCAGCTTTCGGGACGCAGGATAATATTTGCAAACTCAAACGGTATGACAAAACTTGTTTCGGGAGATGAGTTTGATGTGGCCAAATCAACGACTGCGGCCACAAAGCTTTTAGAGGGCGAGACGCTTTTTGCTGTAGGCGTGATAGAGGCAGGAGATTCTCTGGTGTACCGTACAAAGAGAGGTATGTTTTTAAGGGTGGCAGCCGAGGATTTCCCGGAGAAAAAGAAGGCTGCTGTCGGAGTGCGCGGTATAAAACTTTCGCCCGGAGATGAGGTTGAGGCGGTTTACCTTATTCACTCAACGGACGAGGTGAGCGTAAAGGTAAAGGACAAGGAAGTTGTTCTAAACAGGCTGCACTTCGGCAAGAGAGACACAAAGGGCGTAAAAAAATAAAAGAAGGAGATATATATGCGACATTTAATGAGTCCGCTGGACTTTACAACAGACGAACTTGACAGACTCCTGGATTTGGCAAATGATATAGAAAACAATCCGCAGAAATATGCCAAAGCATGTGAGGGTAAAAAGCTTGCTACAGCATTTTATGAGCCGAGTACAAGGACAAGGCTTTCGTTTGAAGCGGCTATGATAAATCTCGGAGGCAGCGTGCTTGGATTTTCGAGCGCCGATTCGTCATCGGCGGCAAAGGGAGAAAGCGTGGCGGATACTATCCGTATTCTTTCGTGCTATGCCGATATATGTGCAATGAGACATCCGAAAGAGGGAGCTCCTCTTGTGGCGTCCATCCACTCCCAAATACCCGTTATAAATGCGGGCGACGGCGGACACCAGCATCCGACCCAGACTCTTACCGACCTTTTAACAATCAGAAGTCTGAAGGGCAGACTTGATAATATGACAATCGGACTCTGCGGAGACCTTAAGTTCGGCAGGACGGTACATTCCCTTATCAGTTCACTTGTCAGGTATCCCGGTATAAGGTTCAAGCTGATTTCACCGGAAGAACTCAGGCTTCCGGATTATGTAAGGATAGATGTAATCGAAAAGAGCGGCGCGCCTTATGAGGAGATGGATAAACTTGAGGATGCCATAGGTGACCTTGATATCCTTTATATGACAAGGGTACAGAGGGAAAGATTCTTTAATGAAGAGGATTATATCAGACTAAAGGATTACTATGTGCTCACAAGGGAAAAAATGTCTCTTGCACCAAAGGATATGCTGGTACTTCATCCTTTGCCGAGAGTAAATGAGATATCAGTGGATGTGGATGATGACGAAAGAGCTGTGTATTTCAAACAGGCCCAGTACGGTGTATATGTGAGGATGGCTCTCATCCTTACGCTTTTGGAACTTGCGTAATAAGGTATAGGAGGCAAAAAATATGCTTAATGTCGGAGCAATATCGGAAGGATTCGTACTCGACCATATAAAGGCGGGAATGAGTCTCGAAATATATCATCATCTGCATCTTGACCAGATGGATTGTACGGTGGCTATCATAAAGAATGCCAAAAGCAAGCAGATGGGGAAAAAGGATATCCTTAAGGCTGAGTGTAACATAGACAATCTCGACCTTGATGTACTCGGGTTTATTGACCACAATATTACGGTAAATATAATTAAGGGTGAAAAGATTGTAGAAAAGAAAAAACTCCAGCTGCCGAAGGAAATCCATAATATTATAAAGTGCAAAAACCCCAGATGCATTACCTCTGTAGAACAGGAACTTGAACATGTATTTGTGCTTACCGACGAGGAAAAGGAAGTATACAGATGCAAGTACTGTGAAGAGGCTTTGAATAAAAGATAGACTTGTGTTAAAATAAATAGATTAGAGCAAGTAGGATAAGTAATCGCTGCTGCAAGTGCCGCAAGGCCGCAGGAGAGGAAAGTCCGGGCTTCGCAGGGCAGGATGCCGGATAACATCCGGTGGAGGCGACTCCAAGGACAGTGCAACAGAAATAAACCGCCTCATACCACATAGTGGGATCCCCGCAAAGTTGTTTGCGGGGAAGAGGAGATGCAACGAAGCGCAAAGCATGGTGCTTAATGCGCCATGCGAAAAGCGAAGTTTGCATCGACGAGGTAAGGGTGGAATGGCAGAGTAAGAGCCTACCGCCGCATTGGTAACAATGCGGGCACATGTAAACCCCATCCGAAGCAAGACCAAAGCAAGGCATATGGCGGCCCGTCAGCCTTAGGTAGGTCGCTCGAGGTGACCGGCGACGGTCATCCTAGATAGATGATTACTCACGACATAACCCGGCTCACAGTCCTGCTTGCCTAAAATAAAAAGTATGAAGAGGGATTTTTAAAGGTGAGATTTGTCAGTGTTAGAAACCTAAAGCCCGGAATGGTTGTGGCAAAAGGTCTGACTAACAGTTCAAAAACCTTTATGATAAAGGAAAACATTGAACTGACACAACAATATATAAACAGGCTTACAGAGGCCGGATACGCGGGACTTTATATAAAGGATAAGGTTTCGGAAGAAATCCAGATTATTGATTCGATAGCGCCTGAGATATTTGCGGAAGGGGTAGAAGCTGTTAAAAATCAGGATATCGGAGCACTGGTAGAGGTTTCCAAGACGATAGTATCGGAAGTGCTCTACAGTGATAATATCTGTGCGGATATACTGGACCTTAGGAGTTATGATGATTACACCTATCATCACTCGGTAAATGTGGCTCTTTACGCCACTCTTATCGGCAAGAGGATGAATCTGTCGGCCTTAGACCTTGAACTTTTGTGTCAGGCAGGTATCTGTCATGACCTGGGAAAGAGCAGGGTGCCGACCGATATTATAAACAAACCGGATAAGCTTACCGATGAAGAATACGAAAAAATAAAGGAACATCCGAGGCTCTCTTATCAGATTCTGAGCGGCTGTTATGATATAGCGGCCAAGGTAAAACAGGCTGTGCTTTACCACCATGAAAATGAAGAGGGAACAGGATACCCGGAGGGTCTTAAAGGAGATCAGATACCGCTGTTTTCCAAGATTCTTCATGCGGTGGATGTTTATGATGCGCTTACAAGCAAGAGACCTTATAAGGAGCCGTTTACTCCTGCCGAGGCTCTGCAGTATATAGACGGAGGCAGAGGTATACTTTTTGACAGCAGGGTAGTTGATGTAATGATGACTGTTATACCTGCGTATCCTCCGGGAATAGATGTGACACTTTCAAACGGAGAAGAGTGTCTGGTTATAGCCCATACAAGGGATGCGATGCGTCCGAGGGTCAGGGTCATAGAGAGGATGGAGGATGTCAACCTCATGACCGACAGAAGGTATAAGGAGATAGACATAGTCGAGTCGTCGCTTCTGCCTTCAAACAACTGGACAGAGGATATAGAGCAGCTTAACCATGAAAAACTGACGGCTTTAGAGCATGCTTCCGAAAAAACCATACTTGTGGTGGACGACAGTGTTACTTCTCTTATGACGGCAAGGAGTTCCCTCGAGGATAAATACAATCTGGTTCTCGTCAAAAACGCCATGCATGCCATGTCTTATATAAAGAAAAATCCGGTCCCCGACCTTGTACTTATGGACATAGAGATGCCGGATCTTGACGGGATAACCTGTATGAGAAAATTAAGGGAGCTGTCCCAGACCCCCAATCTGCCGGTAATCTTTTGTACATCTATTGTTAACGAGGCCATCAAAAATCAGTGCAGACTGATTAATGCGGTAGAATACATTACCAAACCCATCAGACCCATTTATCTTAGGGAGAGGGTTGCGATTTTCTTTGGAGAATCGAGAGAGTAGGATATATGAAGTTAAGAGAGTTACTTGAAAATACGGAATACGAAGTAGTAAACGGAAATACGGACTGTGATATTACAGAGCTTGTATATGATTCGAGAAAACTTACCAAAGGATGCGTTTTTGTTTGTATAAAGGGCACATCCTTTGACGGACATAAGGCTGCGGGAGAGGCTGCAAAGTGCGGCGCTTCGGCTGTTATAGTTTCGGATGAGGTGGATGTAAAAGGAGATATTGCCGTTATAAAGGTGTCTGATACCAGATATGCTCTTGCCTGCCTTTCGGCAGCATATTTCGGACATCCGGCAGAGCACCTTAAGGTCATAGGAGTTACCGGCACCAAGGGCAAGACCACTACCACTTATATGATTAAAAACATCCTCGAGGACGCCGGTATAAAGACGGGGCTCGTGGGTACAATAGAGACTGTTATAGGTGACGAGCATATTCCGGCGGTAAATACGACGCCGGAGTCTTATATTCTCCAGGAATCTTTTAAAAAGATGCAAGATAGCGGAATAAAGTGTGTGGTAATGGAGGTTTCTTCTCAGGGGCTTATGATGCACAGAGTTGCCGGATTCGAGTTTGAGATAGGAATATTTACCAATATTGAACCGGACCATATAGGACCTAATGAACACGCTGATTTTGATGAGTATTTAAACTGCAAGGCCATGCTTTTTAAGGCGTGCAGACATGGACTTGTAAATGCGGATGATGAGCATTATAAGGACATCATAAAGGGAGCGACCTGTGACATCAGTCTTTACGGTATAGACGGTGAGTATGACTACAGCGCTCAAAATGTAAATCTGTTTTCGGGAAATGGCTCTTTGGGTATAGAGTATGATGTATGCGGCCGGCTTTCAGCTCATATAGTTTCGCATATACCGGGCAGATTCAGCGTATACAATACCCTTACTGCAGCAGCCGTCTGCGATATGATGGGAATAAAAAAGGAAAGCATACAGGCCGCACTTTTAAATCCCACGGTAAAGGGCAGGATAGAGCCTGTTAAGGTATCAGATAAGTTTACCCTTATGATAGACTATGCCCATAATGCGATGGCTTTGGAGAGTCTCTTATCTACGCTAAGAAGCTATAATCCTTCAAGGCTGGTCTGCCTTTTCGGATGCGGGGGCAACAGATCACGCATAAGAAGGTTTGAAATGGGAGAGGTATCCGGCAGACTTGCCGACCTTACTGTTATTACCTCAGATAATCCGAGATATGAAAGACCTCAGGATATCATAGATGATATAAAGACAGGTATAGAAAAAACCGATGGCAGCTATGTCGAGATACCCGACAGGAGAGAGGCCATAAGATATGTGATAGAAAACGGCAAAGAAGGAGATATTATAGTACTTGCCGGAAAAGGTCATGAGGACTATCAGGAGATAGAAGGCCAAAAATATCCTATGGATGAGCGTGTCATTATTAAAGAAATACTGGAGCAGCTATGAAGTATGCAAAGGTTATAATAGATATTTCACATGAAAAACTTGACAGGGCATTCGAGTACTCGGTGCCCCGGGAAATAGAGGATGTACTGAAGGTGGGGATGTGTGTGGATGTGCCCTTTGGCAGGGGCAGCCGCATCATAAACGGATATGTTATAGACATATCGAAGGAGCCTGAGTACGATCCGGATAAAATAAAGCCGCTTAAGGGTATAAAAGGAGGGACTGTTCCCATTGAGTCCCAACTGATAAGACTAGCTTTCTGGATGCATAAAAACTACGGCGGCACGATGAATCAGGCGTTAAAGACCGTAATCCCGGTCAAAAAAACCTCCAAACCCAAAGAAAAGAAAACGGTAAGACTGCTTTTGGATAAAGAAAATGCCATGACGGCTCTTGCGCTTTTCGAAAGAAAAGGAAACAAGGCAAGGGCAAGGCTTTTAGGGGCTCTTTTAAAGGAAGACGAGATTCCGTATGAAATAGTTACCGGTAAATTAAATGTTACTTCGCAGGTGATAAAGGCGCTCTGCTCACTTGGAATGGCCGAGGTCGCAAAAAAAAGAGCGATGAGAAATCCGGTAAATGCTATGCCCCGGGGCGGGTATGACATTGTTTTAAACGAAGAACAGCAAAACGCAGTCCGAAAAGTGGTAAAAGATATGGATGATGGGCAGGCAAAGACCTATCTGCTAAAGGGAGTGACAGGCTCGGGCAAGACGGAAGTATATATGGAACTTATAAACCATGTGCTGAAAAAAGGCAGGGCAGCCATAGTACTTATCCCCGAGATTGCTCTTACATATCAGACGGTAATGCGGTTTTACAAAAGGTTTGGAGAGCGGGTATCCATCCTTAATTCCAGAATGTCGCAGGGAGAAAGATACGACCAGTATGAGAGAGCCAGGGCAGGGGAAGTGGATGTTATAATAGGACCAAGGTCGGCGCTGTTTGTGCCGTTTCAAAACCTCGGGCTTATAATAATAGACGAAGAACATGAAACCTCATATCAGAGTGAAAACATACCGGCCTATCATGCGAGGGAGACGGCAGTGGCAAGGGCAAGGATTGCGGGAGCTTCGGTGGTGCTGGGGTCGGCAACTCCGTCGCTGGATGCTTATTACAGGGCACAGAGCGGACTTTATGAACTCATTGAACTTAAAAACAGAGCCGGCAAGGCTCATCTGGCAAAGACGCAAATCATCGATATGAAAGAGGAACTTAATGGCGGCAATAAATCGGTATTTTCATCAAGACTGAAAAACGAGATAGATATGGCTCTTAAAAGACAGCAGCAGGTGATGCTTTTTTTAAACCGCAGAGGTATGGCGGGATTTGTTTCTTGCCGCTCCTGCGGACATGTGGTAAAATGCCCTCATTGCGATGTGTCGCTGAGCTTTCATAAGAGCGGTATTTTGAAATGCCATTACTGCGGATACGAAACGCCCATGACATTTACCTGTCCTTCGTGCGGCTCGACGGCGATAGGGTCTTTTAAGGCCGGCACACAGAAAATAGAGGAGATAGTAAACAAAACATTTCCGGGGGCAAGGACCCTTAGGATGGATTATGATACCACAAGGGAAAAGGAATCTTATGAGAAAATACTTTCGGCCTTCGCCAATCAGGAGGCAGATATACTCATAGGTACCCAGATGATAGTAAAGGGGCATGATTTTCCCAATGTCACTCTGGTGGGAATCCTGGCTGCGGATATGTCTCTTTTTGCGCCGGATTTCAGGGCGAGAGAAAGAACCTTCCAGCTGATTACCCAGGCGGCAGGTCGTGCAGGCCGGGGTGAAAAGGAGGGGCTGGTTATTTTGCAGACCTATCACCCGGATGACTATGCGGTAAGAGCGGCTGCGGCTCAGGATTACGAGGAGTTTTACAATGAGGAAATACTCTACAGAAAGATGCTTAAGTATCCGCCGGCATTTAATATGCTGAAAATACATCTCCAGTCCGAAAGTAAAGCTGACCTTGAAAGGGTATCGGACGAGCTTGCCGACTTTCTTAAAAAAGCGGCAGCAGGAAGCAAAGGAGTAGCCGTTATAGGGCCCTCTGATGAGACCATAGCAAAGATAAACGATATATTCAGAAAACAGATATACCTGAAATCTTCGGACATAAGACTTCTTGTGGCACTTAAAGATGAGGCGGAGAGGTTCGGGGAGAAAAATACGAAAAATGTAAATCTATATTTTAGAATAAACTAGGAGGCATTATGGCACTTAGAACAATCAGAACCGAGGGAGACGAAATTCTCAGAAAAAAATGCCGGGAGGTAAAGGAGATTACCCCGAGGGTAAAGGAACTTATAGGGGATATGCTTGACACCATGTATGAGGCTGACGGGGTAGGACTTGCGGCACCTCAGGTGGGTGTGCTTAAAAGAGTGGTTGTAATCGATGTGGGAGAAGGCCCGCTTGTTATGGTCAATCCCGAGATAAAGGAGACTTTCGGAGAGCAGACCGGAGATGAGGGCTGTCTTTCGGTGCCGGGTATGGCAGGTCAGGTAACAAGACCGCAAAGGGTAGTGGCTGCCTATTGTGATGAAAACGGAGATGAGTATGAGATAGAGGCGGAAGACCTTCTTGCAAGAGCTATCTGCCATGAGGTTGACCATCTCGATGGCAAACTCTATGTGGATGTGGTGGAAGGCCCGCTTAGAAGCGTGGAATCGGGAGAAGATTAATGAAGATAATATTTATGGGCACGCCGGATTTTGCGGCTGTAACATTTGAAAAACTTATAGAGGCAGGGCATGATATAGTGCTTGCCGTAACCCAGCCTGACAGACCGAAGGGGCGAGGGGGAAAGATGGCGATATCCGCTGTAAAGGAAGCTGCGCTTTCCCATGGGATAGAAGTCTTTCAGCCTGTCAGAATAAGGGAACCTGAAAACATAGATTTTTTAAAAAACTATGATGCGGATATAGTGGTGGTTGTGGCCTTCGGCCAGATACTGCCCAAAGAGATTTTAGAGATGCCCAAATACGGATGCATCAATGTTCATGCCTCTCTATTGCCGAAATACAGAGGCGCATCGCCGATTCAGTGGGCAGTTATAAACGGAGATAAGGTATCCGGGGTAACGATTATGAAGATGGGCGAAGGACTTGATGACGGAGATATTATTACACAAAGCAGGGTAGAACTTTCCGGGGATGAGACGGGAGGTTCCCTTTTTGACAGATTATCAGTCTGCGGAGCCGGACTTTGCGTAGATACACTTAAACTCATAGAAGAAGGAAAAGCAACATACACTCCGCAAAATGAAGCCGAGGCTACAAAAGTCGGAATTATCAAAAAACAGCTCGGTAAAATAGATTTTGAGGGTGATGCTACTGAAATAGAGAGGCTTATAAGAGGACTTTCTCCCTGGCCGAGCGCCTTTACCTATCTTGACGGGAAAATGCTCAAGATATGGAAGGCAGAGGTTTTGCAGAAAAACGACAAGCCCGGCAAAATCATAGAGATTACCAAAAACTCGCTTGTGATAGCCTGCGGAAGTGGAGCACTTTCCGTAAAAGAGCTGCAGCTTGAGGGCAAAAGGCGAATGAATATCGAAGAATTCCTTAGAGGTGCCCATATATGCGAGGGCGATATTCTCCCGTCTTAAGAAGGTAAGGTAACTATGAATGAAAGAAAAACAGCGCTCGAATGCCTCTTGGATATTACCGGAAAAAAACTTTTTGCAAGCTTTGTTTTAGAAAGTAAATTTGAAAGTATGCCGGTATATGACAAAAGAAGCAGGGCTTTTATTACCAGACTTGTAGAGGGCACTCTGGAAAGAATGATATTTATTGATTACTGCATAAACGGAGTATCCAAAACAGCCACTGTCGATATGGACAGCAAGGTGCTGGCCATCTTAAGGCTCGGGACATATCAGATTTATTTCATGGATAAGGTGCCTGACCACTCGGCGGTAAATGAGTCGGTTAAGCTTGCCAAGGACATAAAAAAGAGGGGAGTTTCCTCTTTTGTAAACGGGGTGCTCAGGGAAATATGCAGAAAGAAGGGCAGGGAAAAACTCCCGAATGAAAAGAAAAATCCGGCGGGTTATATTTCGGTTAAGTATTCTTTCCCCAAGTGGATGGTTAAATCACTTATCAGATATCTGGGACGCGAAAATACCGAGAAGATGCTTGAAGCCCAGCTTGCGGAAAAACCGGTTTCACTTAGGGTTAACACGCTTAAAATTTCTGCGGATGAGCTGACAAAAAGACTTGATATCCCGCTGAAAAGTTCAACAATAGCGCCGGATGTACTAATCTGTGATAATGCGGGAGGCCTGATAGATACCACGGAATTTAAGGAAGGACTTTTTTATATTCAGGATGTTTCGTCTGCGGCTTCGTCTATGTATTATGATATAAAGAATGAAAAATCCATACTTGATGTTTGTGCATCTCCGGGCGGGAAAAGCATTTGTGCTTACCTTATTGCAGAGGGCAGGGCAAAGATAACGGCAAGAGATGTTTCCGGGGAAAAAACAGCAAGGATTGATGAAAATATAAAGAGACTTTCTTTAACCGGCATACAGACGCAGGTATGGGATGCAAGGGTGTACAATCCCAAAGATGAAGAAAAATACGATCTCGTTATAGCGGACCTGCCATGCTCGGGACTTGGAGTAATGGGCAGAAAGACGGATATAAAGTATCATATAACCAAAGATGGAATAGACGAACTTTGTAAGCTGCAAAGAGAGATACT
>CAJOOU010000143.1 GCA_905236735.1 uncultured Eubacterium sp.
AAAAAAAAGGCGCAACTACCCATAAGGATAATTACGCCTTCGTAATCACATTATTTACTTGTGTAGTATATTAGCATTTGTTTTTTTTAATGTCAACAGCTATTTGTAAGTTTATGGATATCTGCGGCGGAGCTTTTAGCGCAACGCTTTATTCAATCGTACCACCGCCCAGGACAAGGTCCCCGTCATAAAGCACAACAGCCTGTCCCTTTGCTACTCCTTCCACCGGATCATCAAATACCACTTCAATTCTGCCGCCCGGCATCACCCTTACCTTTGCCGGCTTTTCCTTATGAGCATATCTGATTTTGGCATGACACCTTATATCTCCATCAGGCTCTTTTATAGACAGCCAGTTAACATCACAGGCCGTAAGAGTTGTCCTTTCAAGGTCCTTCTTTCTTCCAAGCATGACCTCATTTGTCTCGGCCCTCTTTTCGCAGACATAATATGGCTCACTACTCGATATGCCGAGCCCTTTTCTCTGTCCGACAGTATATCCGATAATGCCCTTATGCCTACCCAGAACTTCTCCACTGTTAATATCAACAAAGTTGCCCGGCTCGTAAGGGCTGCCCTTTTCTTTTTCCAGAAATCCCACATAGTCGCCGTCAGGTATAAAGCATATATCCTGACTTTCCTTTTTCTTTGCGTTTACAAACCCTTTTTCCTCTGCGAGTTTTCTTATGGTGGTTTTGTCGTATCCGCCCAGAGGGAAGATGGTGTGCGCGAGCTGATGCTGCGAAAGAGAGTACAGCACATAGCTCTGGTCCTTTGCTCTGTCCCGTCCCTTTTTTAAAAAATACCTTCCGCTCTTTTCATCGTATCCTGCTATTGCATAATGACCTGTTACCACATAGTCATATCCGAGCTCTGTGGCTCTTTCAAAAAAGCGTTCGAATTTCAGATACCTGTTGCATTCTATACAGGGATTGGGAGTCTGTCCGCTTTCATAGGCATTTATAAAACTGTCTATTACCTTTTCACGAAATTCTCTTTTAAAATTAAATACCTGAAACGGTATACCGAGATTAAACGCAACAGCTCTGGCATCCTCCACATCATCAAGTGAACAGCATGTTTTTTCCCTCGGGATAAATATATCCTCGTTATCATAGAGCCTCATGGTTGCGCCCATGCACTCATATCCGTTTTCAATCATTAAAGAAGCAGCGACGGAGCTGTCTACTCCGCCGCTCATAGCTATCAGTGCTTTCATATAACCTCATCTAACTTAACGCATTTATCTGTTTCTTTGCTTTTTTACCAATTTTTGAAGATGGATATACCTCAATAATCCCTTCAAAACATTTTTTTGCACTCGCAGTATCCCCGTTTGCCTTATAGCAAAGTCCGAGATAATACAGGGCTCTTCCGCTGGCATAAATACTGTCTTTGCCCGTTATATCCTCAAGCAGCTCTATGGCTGTCTCGTAGTCCTCATCGCCATACGCTTCTGTTGCCTCCTCATAATCTGACGCTATATCCTCATACAGCACATCCGCTAACGCGTTGTACGACTTAAGAGCCGATGAGCTCATACAGGTAAGGTCAATATTTTTAAATGCCGTCTTCGTAGTATAATAATCACTCGAAGTATCACTCAAATATGTCTCATACAGGCTTATGAGTGCCTGATATCCGGCCTCCTGCGCCTCCGTATCCGCCGATGCGTTTTCGTAGTTTTCCACCTGGCTTTCAAGTTCTGCTACCTGCTCCTCCAAAGCGCTCACCGATGCTTCCTTTGCAGTCGCCTGTTTATTAGCCTCCGCAACGGTTTGGGCAGCCTCCGAATTCAGCCGGCTCCTTATGTCGGGAACAACCAGAAAGTATACGGCAAGAGCGCCTATTACGGCTCCCATAATGACATTAACCATTATACCGGGTATGCCCGAAATCCTGAGTCTCGGCTGTATTATGGTCTCATTTCCGTTTTTATAGGACACGGCTTCTTTCCTGCTGCGCCCGCGTCTTTTCATCTTTTCCTTGCGCTCAGCCTCTACCTTTTTCATCAGGCTCCGGGTAATGGGATTGTGTCCGTCAAGCCTCTGAGCCGTCTTTAAGTACTGGCGCGCCTTCTCATAATCCTCGGCCTTTGCATACAAAAGTGCCAGAAGCTGATTTGCCTTTATATGCGAAGGCGAAAGTTCAAGCACCTTTTTCAGTTGAAGCACAGCTAAATCATCGCTTCCGCCTGTTGCATACGAAAGAGCCTGATTGTATTTTTTTATAACATTTTTAATCATTTCCATCTCTGAAAAATCGCCTTCGATGTCAGATAAATATCTTATGGCATCATTGTCTTCGTTTTTCAGAGCCCTGCTTATTGACCATTCTTCTATAGCCTTTGCATATTCGCCGCTTTCATAATACACCAGTCCGAGGAGATTCCTTGCGTCTATGTTGTGTTTGTTTATTCTCAGCGACTTTATAAGTTTTTCTTCCGCATCATACATACATCTTTCCGATGCAGACGAAAGTCCCTCATTATAGAGATGATTGGCGCTGGCAATAAGCTTTTTATATATCCTTACATTCTGTCCGCAGGAAGGGCATCTGTCACTGCCGTCTAAAACCTGCCCGCAGCTGAAACATTTCATCTTATGCCACCTACCTGTTACTCATTATGTCTATCATCACATCCGTAAGGTCCGTCAGATCCCTGTTATACACGGCTTCTTCGGCCTCATTAACTTCCTTGCTCGGTTCAAATTTTTTTATTTCTTCGTCAAAATCTATCATAATTACCGCCTTACTATACTTAAAATCTCGCCCGCAAAATACAAAGAACCGGCCGCAAACAACGCGTTTCCTTTGCTTCGCATCTTTAAGGCATAGGAAAAAGCCTCGCCTGTATTATCAAAAGTAACCGTGTCATATCCGTATTTTCGGAAGATTGCCTTTATAATACCTTCATCAAGTGCTCTTTTATCATCTATCCTGCTGATTATGATTTTTTCCCAGATACGGCCCTCTGTGAGTATGGCCGCCATATTATCATAATCCTTGTCACTTACCACAGAAAACAAAAGAATGGGTTTCCCGGAAAATTCCATGCCTTTTACGCTGTCCATAAGAGCCCTTATCCCTGAAGGATTGTGCGCTCCGTCTATGAACACCCCCGGCATGATTTCTTCCATTCTCGCCTGCCAGTGCGTATTTTCTATCCCGTTTTGTATCGCCTCCATAGCTTCTTTGCCAAATAACAGCCATGCTCCAAATGCCGCAAGAGAAGCATTTTTAGTCTGATACAAAGCCGGTGTGTTTACATAAGTGTCTAAATTATAATACTTTGAACTAAAGGAAAAATCAATGCCTTTAGCATTTGTTTTTAAAATCTTTATATTTTCACCGGTTATTTCATATGCCACAGAGCCTTCATTCCCGGCCCTGCTTTGAATGACTTTGGCCGCCTCTTTATCATCTCCGTCATATACCACCGGCACATTTTTCTTTATGATTCCGGCTTTTTCCGCCGCTATTTTTTGAATGGTATCTCCCAGCTTATCCGTATGTTCAAGAGAAATCGAAGTAATAATGCAAAGTACCGGGGTTTCTATGGCGTTTGTGGCATCGAGCCTTCCTCCGAGCCCCGTCTCCATAACAGCATACTCGGCTCCTGCCTTTTTAAACCTTATCACCGACATAAGAAAAAGCAGTTCAAAAAATGTCGGATGATCCTCGCCTGACTCTTTTACCGTCTGCATGACATCATTAAAATCGGAGACGAATTCCTCTTTTGTAATCATCTCATCGTCTATTTTAAATCTTTCCCTTATATCCACCAGATGCGGAGATGTAAACATCCCCACCCTGTATCCGCATTCTCTAAGAATACTGTTTAGATATGCACATACCGAGCCCTTGCCGTTTGAACCGGCCACATGTACTACCCGAAACGACTTCTCAGGATGACCAAGCCATCCGAGAAGCCGTTTTGTATACTCTAATCCATGTTTATTTGTAAACTTCGGTATGTCGTAAATATATGACACTACCTCATCAAAATCCATTGCTGTCCTTCCTCGTCTATGTTCTGAAAGCCCTGATGCATCCGTCATCATGATTAGGCATATATGTGATTCTCACATCATCCGACTTTATCTCGGAAACATAATCACACACCATTATCCTTGTACCCGAATATATGGTATCTTTCACAACAATCCTTGCGTTTTTGGCCTTCTTTTCCAATAGTTCAAGATGTTCAAGTTCCATCCTGTCGGATGAAATATTTGATGTATCCCTTATCTTTACCCTGAGCAGCTGCATCTTTTTGGTTTTTAAATCATCGAAGGTAGCCAGCTGTGTCTGCTCCTGTTTCTCGATAATCTGTATGCCCTGCTCCACCCTCCTAAGGTTGGATTCCGTCTCTGAAATGCGCTTTCTAATCTCTTCCATATGAAGCCGTATCTCCTGGTCTACACCAACCTTTATAAGTGTCTGCACTCCGACGGAATTGCCTATTATATTTGCCTCTATGCTCTCCACGGCTGATGTGTATCCGCCTATAATCTTACTCCTTGTGCCGTCAAGTATAATGGAACTGTTGCTGATTACCTCCGACTCCATAAAGGTCTCGGCCTGTATCGTGCCTTCCGCTTCAACCCTTGCAAACTCTATAAATTTGGCTATGAGATTGCCTCTGGTATATATTTCGGCTTTGGAGTTACCTAAAAGACCGCTCTTTAAAATAATATCTCCCGCGCATTCAAGATAAGCTCCCTCAACTATACCGTCAACAGTAATAGACCCGGTTGCCTTTATTGATATACCGTCTCTAACCGCGCCGTGTATAAGCACATCTCCCGAAAAATCTATACATCCGACAGACAGATCCACATCTCCCCTTATCTCGTATACATTGGAGATGACAATTCGTCCGCCCGCCTCTTCTATTTTACCTGTTATATCTGCCCTGTATTCCTTGCCATCCTCAGAGCGGGAAAATCCCCTGCCCTTAAGTGGGAGCTGCTCTTTGCCTCTTTTGCAGGGCACCGGCACTCCCCTTACATTTACTCCGTTTTTGCCCGGCAAAGCCGGCACATATTCAGCTATAACATCATCCTTCTCGACAAGAGCTATGGAGTTACAGTTCCAGTAGTCAACACTTCCGTCATCAAGGATAATCGGTTTATTGTTAAGTTCTCTTTCGTAGTGGTAGATATAGTATCCGTCAACCCCGTCTTCGGGAGGCACACCAACTGCGACCCTGCGTTCTATATGGAAGAGTTCACTCCTCACCATTTCACGCACAGCCTCTTCGTTAATGCCGGTATTTATGCCGTTTCTCTCAAGCTCCTCAAACACATCTGATGCTGTCAGGCTCACCCCCTCCGGTGGTCTGTCAAGCCTGACATATGCTTCCATACCATCGGAACTTATTCTGACCTGTATTGGTCTGGAAACCTTTTCTGCCATATCATTCCCCACTACTCAAAAACATAACACGCTATAAAAAGCCATTTTTTCCATTTTATCATAAGTTGTCTGTCTTTTCAATCATCTTGCAAAATTTGAATATATATATTTAGGAAACGCCTCCCTCTGCGTTTCCTAAACATTTTATAACGATGCAAGTCTTTCTTTTACCTGCTCCATCATCTGTGTATATTTTTCAAGTTTTGCCTTCTCTTCGGCCACCTTTTCGGGTGATGCATTGGCAAGGAATTTTTCATTGGAAAGCATGCCGTTTGAACGGGCAAGTTCCTTTGAAAGTTTCTCTTCCTCTTTCCTCAGCCTCTCCTTTTCCTTTTCAATATCGACAAGGTCCGTAAGAGGCATATAGCATACTGCCTTTGGCGTTACGCACGATACAGCATCATCCGCAATACCGTCCTTAGTGCTTTGAACAATTATACTTTCCGCATTTGCAAGATTTTTAAAGCTCTCTGCCGTAATTTTGAGTCCTTTTTCTATCTGCTCATCTTCTGTAACTATATATACCGTTGCCTTTCTTGAATTAGGCACATTCATATCGGTTCTTACATTTCTGATGCCCCTGATTATTTCCTGGGTGGTCTGAAGCAGAAGTTCACTTTCTTCATCCTTCAAACCGGAGTTGTACTCCGGCCACTTTGAAATCATTATTGATTCCTCTGCAGGATTTAAGGCAAGATAAATCTCCTCTGTTATAAACGGCATAACCGGATGCAGAAGTTTAAGCGCATCCGAAAGCACACTCACAAGGGTGTAAAGAGCCGCATTTGCCGAAGACGGGTTCTCCTTGGCGCCGTACATCCTCGGTTTTACAATCTCTATATACCAGTCGCAAAACTCATCCCAGATAAAGTCATAAACCTTTTGAACGGCAATACCGAGTTCAAACCTGTCCATATTATCCGTCACTTCTTTGGCAAGGTCGTTTATCCTTGATACTATCCATTTATCTGCCGGCTCAAGTTCACCGGCTGCCGGCTTTTTAAGTTCTTCTTCCGGAAGATTCATCATGATAAATCTTGAGGCGTTCCATATTTTATTTGCAAAATTACGACTGGCTTCCACTCTCTCCCAGTAAAATCTCATATCATTTCCCGGAGCGTTACCTGTGATAAGAGTCAGTCTTAAAGCATCTGCGCCGTATTTATCTATTACATCCAGAGGGTCTATACCATTTCCGAGAGACTTACTCATCTTCCTGCCCTGGTCGTCCCTTACAAGTCCATGGAAAAGCACTGTGTTAAACGGCTTTTTGCCCATATGCTCATAGCCCGAGAATATCATTCTGATTACCCAGAAGAATATAATATCATAGCCGGTTACAAGCACATCTCCCGGATAGAAATAGTCGAGTTCTTCTGTTTTGTCCGGCCAGCCGAGTGTTGAAAACGGCCAGAGGGCAGAAGAAAACCATGTATCTAAGGTATCCTCGTCCTGCTTGATATGAGTGCCACCGCATTTGGGGCATTTTGTCGGAGCAACCTTTGAAACTATTGTTTCTCCGCAATCACAATAATAAGCAGGTATTCTGTGTCCCCACCAGAGCTGTCTTGAGATACACCAGTCGCGAATATTGTCAGTCCAGTTATAATAAGTTTTATCCATCCTTTCCGGAATAAGTCTTATCTCACCGTTCTTAACACCTTCTACTGCCGGTTTAATCATCTCATCCATCTTTACAAACCACTGCTGTTTAACCATAGGTTCAACAGTTGTCTTGCATCTGTCATGTGTACCAACATTATGAGTGTGGTCTTCTATCTTTACTAAAAGTCCGAGCTTGTCAAGTTCATCAACTATCTGCTTTCTGGCTTCGTATCTGTCGAGACCTTCGTATTTGCCGCCGTTTGAATTGATGGTGGCATCGTCATTTAAAACATTTACTATCGGCAGATTATGGCGCACACCCACCTCAAAGTCATTAGGGTCGTGAGCCGGTGTAATCTTTACTACACCTGTTCCGAATTCCATATCCACATAAGAATCCGCAACAACCGGTATCTCTTTATTTACTATGGGAAGCACAACATTTTTCCCGACAAGATGCTTATATCTATCGTCGTCGGGATGTACGGCTATCGCAGTATCTCCAAGCATGGTCTCAGGTCTTGTGGTAGCAATCTCCACCTTTTCATCAGAGCCGGCCACAGGATAGAGCATATGGTAGAATTTGCCTGCCTGCTCCTCGTGTTCCACCTCTGCATCTGAAATAGATGTCATACAAACCGGACACCAGTTAACTATACGATTGCCCTTGTATATCCATCCTTTATCGTAAAGCTTGCAGAATACCTCTGTTACAGCCTTGTTATTCCCCTCGTCCATGGTAAATCTTTCTCTGTCCCAGTCCGCAGACGAGCCGAGTTTTTTAAGCTGGGAAACTATTCTACCGCCGTACTCTTCTCTCCACTGCCAGACTCTGTCAAGAAAGCCCTCTCTGCCGAGGTCTTCTTTTTCTATACCTTCCTCGCGAAGTTTTTCTATAACCTTTACCTCCGTAGCAATGGATGCATGGTCGGTACCCGGCTGCCAGAGTGCATTATACCCCTGCATTCTCTTATATCTTATGAGGGTATCCTGCAGCGTGTTGTCGAGCGCGTGTCCCATATGGAGCTGTCCCGTAATATTCGGTGGCGGCATCACAATGGTAAAAGGTTTTTTATCTCTGTCAACCTCTGCATGGAAATATCCTTTTTCCATCCAGTTTTTATATAAACGGTCTTCTATCCCTTTCGGGTCATATGTTTTCGCAAGTTCTTTTCGCATTTTTGTGCTCCTGTTTTATATTTTTTCGGGATGCTTATCCATAGAATCTAATGAAATTCCGCAATCCAACTCAATATGATATTATAAAATTTGAGCCCCTGCTCTGTCAAGAGCATAGGCCCTATGATAATGTGCCTTTAAATGCATTTGGCATTTCCTATTCAGAATTTTTTGAAACAATAGATTTAAAGAGAGCAAGCAAAGGAGTACCTTCACAGTGCTGTGATATAATAGCAGACCTTTCCGACAGCAATCAAAAAAGAGTTTCTATTTGCCATCAATTCTTTCACTTAAATATTTTTCTATAAGCTCGAGCACATATCCTGCATTTGCAACCTGTTCTTTGGCATCATCCTTAGATATAATGTAAAAATCCTCATAATCAGATTTCTGACGAAAATTCATTGCATTAGCAATCATTTTAGAAATATCCTTTGGGAACTCTCCTGTTTTTACATGTTCCTTATTAAAATGTGTTATAACACCTTTGTGTTTACTGCTGTCATATCCATCCAAAGAATTCACGGCTCGTATCGCATGAAAAATCGCATAATAAGAGCGATTAAGTGCAAGCTTATAATCATTCATTTCATATGCAAATTCAGCTCGTTTCAAATCATCCTTAGCTGTTTGCAATCTGTATAACGCCAAATCTTTTATGCTGCCTTCCATAATACAATTCCCTCTTTATCTATATTGACATAATAAGGCAAAACATTTTTCCACTTAGTATAGTTATTCTCTTCTATAAGACTAAGTGAAATTATCTGATCATATTCAAGATCAAGATCAACCACAACATCAAGTGCCCTGTCATA
>CAJOOU010000144.1 GCA_905236735.1 uncultured Eubacterium sp.
CTTTTAAGCGCCCATGACAGATTAACTGCCGTAGGTCTTGATGAATTAAGATAATCTGCAGACTTTTTTAATTCGCCCATAAAAACTTCATAACTGTCTGTCTCTATACTCTTTGACGCCAGATATATACCAAAGGCTGCGGCAACTCCTATTGCAGGCGCACCCCTTACTCTAAGGCTCTTTATAGCCTCCCATATCTGGTTTTGCCCGGTCAGATGTAACAGTTTGACTTCTCCCGGCAAAAGCGTCTGATCTATAATTACAAGAGCACTTTCCTCATCATCCAAATCAACTGTCTGAATATCGAGTATTGATTCCTTCATATCGCCCTACCTTAAATATTCTCTTTTGAGTATCCTACCATCGCTCTGATAACCAAAAGCACAATAACAAGAAGTACCAAAGTAACAGGTGCCGCTATAATCGCGAGAGCTCCTTCCGTAACACAACCAAGCACGCCCGCAAGTAAATATCCGACTGAGGCAACCGCTGCACAGGTAAGTGCATATGGGAGCTGTGTTGACACATGATTTACATGATCACAGTGAGCACCGGCAGAAGCCATTATTGTGGTATCCGAAATCGGAGAGCAGTGGTCTCCGCATACAGCACCTGAAAGGCAGGCTGCTATTGAAATAACAAGCATCTGATAGCTGTCGCTTGTTCCAAACACATTGCAAACTATCGGTATGAGAATAGCAAATGTTCCCCAGCTTGTACCGGTAGAGAATGCCAAAAATACAGCAACCCAGAAAACAATGAAAGGTAAAAACATCTGTACTGCTCCGGCCGATGAATCAACAATATCATGTACATAATACTTTGCTCCGAGAAGGCCTGTCATGCCTGAAAGTGTCCACGCCATGGTAAGAATAAGAATTGGAGATACCATAGCCTTAAAGCCCTCCGGAATACAATCCGTAAATTCCTTAAAGCTCATTACTCCTCTGACCATGTAGAAGCAGAATGTAATAAGCAGAGTGATAAGCGAGCCGTACACAAGACCCATTGATGCATCAGCATCTGCAAATGCTGTCACAAAATCAACTCCGTCAAAGAATCCTCCCGTATACACCATACCTATTATGCTGCATACGATAAGCACAATTATCGGAAGCACAAGATCAATAACCGCTCCGTTTGGCATACCTTCTTCATCTTTTACATCACCGTAAGGTCTCTCCTTGGTTGTAAAAAGATCACCTGCGATTGCATTAAGCTCATGAGTCTTCATAGAACCAAAGTCAAATCTGGTAAAGATAAGTACAAGCATCATTACCAAAGTACCGAGTGCATAGAAGTTATACGGAATTGTATTTAAGAACATTGTAAATCCGTTTATTTCAGAATCATCCGGTACGGACGAAGTAACAGCTGCCGCCCATGATGATACCGGTGCAATAATACAGATTGGCGCCGCAGTCGCATCAATAAGGTAGGCCAGCTTCGCCCTTGATACATTATGTCTGTCTGTAACAGGTCTCATAACGGAACCTACCGTAAGGCAGTTAAAATAGTCATCCACAAAGATGAGTACTCCTAGAGCCATTGTTGCAAACATTGCCCCACCTCTTGTATGAATGTGTTCAGACGCCCACTTTCCGAATGCTGCCGAGCCTCCGACCTTATTCATAAGGGCCACCATTATACCAAGTATTACCAGAAATACTAAAATACCGACATTCCACGAATCAGCAAGTTTTGTTATCATACCGCCTTCTTCGTTAAAAAGCATTGTTGAAAGCATAAGCTCAAGATTGCCGTTGGCATAAAGAAGCGCTCCGGCAACTATACCTACAAAAAGCGACGAGTACACTTCTTTTGTAATAAGAGCAAGAGCTATTGCTATTACAGGCGGCAAAAGGGCCCATATCGTAGAATATACTGCAGGCGCATATGTTTCGCCGTCAACCTGCCCCGGCGTCAATGCTGTTATAGCTGCAAAAACAGCCACAATAATTACAGCGCAGATAAGGAATATCAATCCTTTTCCGTTTTTCATTTTTTCATCCTCCTAAAATAATCTACTTAGTTACGGCATCTATGCCGTCTCCCGAGATATCGTTTTCTTTTTCCGATTCTATTTCTATGACAACCTTATGAGGCAGGCACACGATGGTCTCACCGTCATATTCTATCTCGCCCATACCCACACAAAGCCCATCCGGGCAGTCTGCATCCGACAGATACGCCTTTCCGTCTTCTATAACAAGAATATTGTATCCTCCGTCATACCCTTCCACCGAAACCGTCCTTTCTTCGGAAAGTGAGTATTCAGCTATCTTTTTCCCGTCTACATAAACCACCGCCACGGCACCTTCCTCTGCCGTCATAAAACGAAATAGCAGAAATAAGACTGCCACTATTATAATACCAAATATAAGTTTAATGTCATTTTTTTTCTTCATCACTAATATGCATCCTTTGGCAGGCGTTTTACCGTTTCTCCTCCGAGAAGTCCTATGAGCATTCCCGTTATACAGCCTGAAATCAAAAGTACCGGAAGATAATATATTATTCTTGCCGTATCCAGCACAAACATCGCAACAGCTATCTGTCCGATATTATGAGCCACACCTCCCACGCTGCTGATTCCGGTATATGAAAATTTATTGCTCTTATAAAGACTGTACATCACAACAAAGCTGAGCATACCTCCCACCAGGGAGTACATAAGTGCAAACATATTGCCGAATGTAAATGCCACAAGCACAATCCTTACCATATTAATTGCAAATGCATACTTTGCATCCATATAAAACAGGGCGACTATGACAACAAGATTGGTAAGTCCGAGTTTTACTCCCGGCACAGCCACAAAAACCGGCACCAGAGTCTCAACATAGCTAAGTACCATTGCCAGCGCCACAAGCATCGCCGTTACTGCCAAGCGTTTCGTTTTCATAATAATTTCCTTTATATCCTGTGCGCCCCTAA